>JBCECW010000001.1:0-27562 GCA_039207785.1 Pseudomonas sp.
CTGAGCTCCGGCACCAGCCCGGCCTGATGGGCGTTGCCAGCCAGCACCAGGTTGCTGGCGCGCACCAGCCCCGAGGCGGTGTGCACGGTCACCTTGGCGCCGTATTCGATACGTTGCGCCGCGCTGTTTTCATAGATACGCACGCCCAGCTTGTGCGCCACCGCTGCCTCGCCCAGGGCCAGGTTCAGCGGGTGCAAATGGCCGGAGCCGCTGTCGATCATGCCGCCGACAAAGACCTTGGAGCCCACTACCCGCTCCATCTGCCCAGGCTCGACCAAAGTCAGCTCATGGCCGTAGCCCATGCGTTCCAGCGCCTGCTTGTCTTCGATAAAACCCTGGTAGTGCTGCGGCGTATTGGCCAGGTCGCAGTAACCCCAGCGCAGGTCGCAGTCGATGCTGTATTTGCCCACGCGCTCGCGCACGATCTGCACCGCTTCCAGGCCCAGGCGTTCCAGGGTGGCGACGCCGTCGGTGCCGATCTGGCTGGCGAATTTCGACAGGTCGTGGCCCACGCCACGGATCAGTTGGCCGCCGTTGCGACCACTGGCGGCCCAGGCAATCTGCCGGGCTTCGAGCAGCACCACCGACAGGCCGCGCTCGGCCAGTTCGATGGCTGTGTTCAGGCCACTAAAGCCACCGCCGACCACACATACATCACAATCCTGCGCGCCATTGAGCACGGGAAAGTCGATCTGCTTGTTGCGGGTGGCGTGGTAGTAGGAGGCGGTGTGCGCGGTAGGCGCAGCGCCAGCCAGAGAAGAATTCAAGGTCATACAAAAGCCTATACAGCGAGCTCACGCAGAAGCGGTGTCAGCCGCTCCTGCGGGCAGGAGTGGATTAACGACCGGACTTGTAGTTGTTCCACGCACGCGTGGTCCAGCGCATCACGGCCGGGGTCCATTCGGAGGAGACGTAGAGCTTTTTCAGCACCTCGTCCGAGGGGTAGATGGAGGGGTTATTGCGGATTTCCGGGTCCATCACGCTATCGGCGGCCTGGTTGGCGTTGGCGTAGCCGACAAAGTCGCTGACCTTGCTGATCACGTCCGGCTTGAGCAGGTAATTGATATAGGCGTGGGCCTCGGCAACGTTTTTCGCATCGGCAGGAATGGCCAGCATATCGAACCACAGGTTGGCGCCCTCTTTCGGCACCACATAGGCGATATCGATACCGTTCTTGGCTTCCTGGGCTCGGCTCATGGCCTGGAACGCATCCCCCGAATAGGCGAAAGCGATACAGATATTGCCGTTGGCCAGGTCCGCCACATATTTCGAGGAGTGGAAGTAGGTGATGGACGGGCGAATGGCGTCGAGCTTTTTCTGCGCCTCTTTGTAGTCTTCCAGGTTTTTGCTACGCGGGTCTTTGCCCATGTAGTTGAGCACCGCCGGGAAGATTTCATCTGGCGAGTCCATAAAGGACACGCCGCACTCGTGCAGCTTTTTCAGGTTTTCCGGTTCGAACAGGATGGCCCAGGAGTCGATGCTGTCGACGCCCAGCACTTCCTTGATCTTCTTCACGTTGTAGGCGATGCCGTTGGTGCCCCACAGGTACGGCACCGCGTATTCATTGCCAGGGTCGTTTTCCTGCAGGCGCTCGAGCAGTTGCGGGCTGAGGTTTTTCCAGTTGGGCAGCTGGCTCTTGTCCAGCTTCTGGAACACCCCGGCGCGGATCTGGCGGCTGAGGAAGTGGTTGCTCGGCACCACCACGTCGTAGCCGGTGCGCCCGGCCAGCAGCTTGCCTTCCAGGGTTTCATTGGAGTCGAACACGTCGTAGACCGGGTTGATACCGGTCTCGGCCTTGAAGTCTTTCAAGGTGGTTTCGCCGATGTAGTCGGTCCAGTTGTAAACGTTCACCACGCCAGCGGCATAGACGCCGCCACTGAGCAGCAAGATGCTGCCCGCCAACACTGTCTTGATCAGTGAATTGCTCATCTCGAGTCGCCTTTAGCAGGTTGTTGTTTTTTCCACGCCCGGTGCTTACACGCTGAGCAGCAGGAATTCGCGCTCCCAGGAGCTGATCACGCGCTTGTAGTTCTCGTGCTCGGCGCGTTTGACCGCCACGTAGGCAGTGGGGAAACGCTCGCCCAGGTACTCCTTGACCATGGTCGATAGCTCCATGCATTCCAGGGCCTGTTCCAGGGTCAACGGCAGGCGCAGGTTGCGGCGCTCATAACCACGGCCCACCACCGGCTCGCTCGGGCTCAGGCCTTCGACCATGCCGACAAAGCCGCACAGCAGGCTGGCAGCCAGGGCCAGGTATGGGTTGGCGTCGGCGCCCGGCAGGCGGTTTTCCACCCGCAGGTTTTGCGGATCGGACTCAGGTACACGCAGGCCCACGGTGCGGTTATCGGCGCCCCACTCGACGTTGACCGGTGCCGAGGTGTCCGGCAGGAAGCGGCGGAACGAGTTTACGTTGGGGGCAAACAGCGGCAGGGTTTCCGGGATGTACTTCTGCAGGCCGCCAATATGGCCGAGGAACAGGTCGCTCATGCTGCCGTCATCGTTGGCGAACACGCTCTTGCCGGTGGTCAGGTCCACCACGCTCTGGTGCAGGTGCATGGCACTGCCCGGCTCGCCGGTCATCGGCTTGGCCATAAAGGTGGCGGCCACGTTATGGCGCAGGGCGGCTTCGCGCATGGTGCGCTTGAACACAAAGATCTGGTCGGCCAGTTGCAGCGCATCGCCATGACGGAAGTTGATTTCCATCTGCGCGGTGCCTTCTTCGTGGATCAGGGTATCGAGGTCCAGGCCCTGGGCTTCGCACCAGTCGTACATATCTTCGAACAGCGGATCGAATTCGTTGGTGGCTTCGATGGAGTACGACTGGCGGCCGGTTTCCTGGCGCCCGGAGCGGCCAACCGGCGGCTTCAACGGGTAGTCCGGGTCGGGGCTGCGCTCGGTGAGGTAGAACTCCATTTCCGGGGCGACGATGGGTTTCCAGTTTTTCGCGGTGTACAGCGCCAGCACTTTCTTGAGGACATTGCGCGGCGACAGGTCGATGGGGTTGCCCATCTTGTCGTAGGTGTCGTGGATCACCTGGGCGGTCGGCTCCAGCGCCCATGGCACCAGGAATACGGCGTTTTCGTCAGGGCGGCAGTGCATGTCGATATCGGCAGCATCGAGCAACTCGTAGTAGACATCGTCATCGACAAAGTCGCCGGTCACCGTTTGCAGCAGCACGCTCTCGGGCAGGCGCATGCCTTGCTCGGCGAGAAACTTGTTGGTGGGGGAAATCTTGCCGCGGGCAATGCCGGAGAGATCAGAGACCAGACATTCCACTTCGGTGACTTTGTTGTTATTCAGCCAAGTTTTCAGCTGCTGCAGATCGCCTTTCATAAACCCTCAGGGAGTTGTGCTTGAGGGCACCGAGTCTGCACGCCGGGCAATTGGGCCATCTATCCAGTTTGCGCAGCCTGCCCTGCCACTTTTTGGCGCATGCGACCTTTAGTCGCTAAATGGCCAACCTAAGCTCCGCAAACGGCTAAACAATCGCGGCACGCGGCGCGGCCATAATCGGCCGTCTTTCACTTCTCTATAAGAAAGCGGCTCGCGCATATGGCGATCAGAGTCCTACAAACACTCGACGTGGATCAGCAGCGCACAGCCATCGACGGCTGGCAGCAGCACTACGCGCAAATGTCGGCCGGGCGTTTTCACGGCAGCATCGTGCACGCCCAGTGCAACGGCGTGGAGGCCTTTGAGGAGCGGATGAACACCCGCGTCGAACAGCATTTCCATGCCCCCGACAACGCCCTGGTGTTCAGCTTCGATATGGCCGATGGCGCCCTCTACCTGCTCGACAGCCAAAGCCAGAACACCTGGGTGACTCCCGAGAACTACCGCGAAGTGGCAGTGGTGGTCGACCTCGACCTGATGGGCCAACCCGGCCGCAGTGCCAGCCTCGACGGGCTGCTGCTAACGCCGCTGAAATCGCAGCAGAGCCAGGTGTTCAGTTCCTGGTTGAGCTATGTGCTGAACAAGCTGTCGGCCACCCCGGGCGCCAGCATGGATGCAGAGCTATCGCGGCAGTTGGTGGAAGACTGCCTGTTTGTGCTCGACTGCTCGTCGCGCTCACTCGACCAACCTCGGCAGCGACGGCTGGCCGAAGACCGGCGGATTGTCGGCCAGGTATTCGAGCTGGCCAGCGCCTGCCCCGAAGACAATTTCAATGTGCTGGAGCTGGCCAACGCCGCCGGGGTGACGGTGCGCCAATTGCAGCATTCATTTACCCAGTTCACCGGCATTACCCCGAGCGCCTGGCTGCGCCTGCGCCGCCTGAACGCCGCGCACCGCGACCTGGCGCGAGCCACGCCGGAGCAAACCACGGTGGCCGAGGTGGCGATGCGATGGTCGTTCTGGCATCTGGGGCGGTTTGCCGAGGCGTACAAGGCGTTGTTCAACGAACAACCCAAGTGCACGTTGGCGCGTAGGCCGTAAAGCAAGAGCCCCTCTCCCCCGCCCCTCTCCCGCAAGCGGGCGAGGGGAGACTTCAAGCCCCCTCTCCCGCTTGCGGGAGAGGGTTGGGGAGAGGGGCCTTTAGAAATAGAAAACAAAAAACCCGCCGAAGCGGGTTTTTCTCAGACCATTCCAACATCCTGTCGGTAGCCATCATGGCAATGGTCGATCGTCCCTGATCCTGAAGCACTCCCTGTGCTCCAGTGACGATTAAAGAGTAAGACTCTACCTACAGACGCAAAAGGCGATATCAGAGCCAGGTCTTGTAAGCAATTCGCTATAGCCGCACCCGCTAAACACCGACAGAAGGTCTCTAGCGCGGGCTTTGCTGTTTGCCAGCCGACAGTGTTGCAACAACCTGCACAGCAAACAGGCGCCAACCCGGCGTATATGCCATTAGGCAAGACGTATATGCCATAAAAAATCAGCGCCAACCGTCTAAAACCGCTAGGTTGTCATCGTTTGGTAGCAGCGGCGCCGTCTACTGCACAGCAAGGGTGCACAACGGGTGGAACGCGGCTGTCAGCCTGAACCGTACATCGGTAATTTTTCCCTTACAAAGCGACCGTTGATCGGACGACGAAACGATAAAAACTCGCAACAGCTGTGGAAAAAGCAGGCCAACCAAAGTTCGGTCAAAACGTGACCTGGCAGGGCGCCAGCACTGGTTTGGGGCGTTCCAAAAGCATGATTTTGTAGATATGTAAGGGACTTAATACAGGTGGCTGGCCGGGCGATAGCAGGTTGCCACCCCGCCTCAAGAGGCATATCCTCCGCCCCCGCTGCGTTGACGGTTAATTTTTTTTGAACTTTTGAATAAAAATAAACCTAACAAAATCAGCAAGAAATCCTCGCTAACGAGGGGCGCCATGAAAGCGACACATTACTTCGCTAGCATCGGCGTCATGTGATGGCATATTTCGTGCTTCGTGTGCATTAAGGCCTGGTCGAACGCGTAGGCAGTTGTCACGCACGACTCCAGTTTTCTCAGCCAGCTTGATCTCGCGAAGTGGAGTAACGGTCTATGGAAAGACTCAGCACCACACAGCCGGCCTGGTACCTCTTGCAATGCAAGGCGCGCCAAGACAGCCGCGCTGAGGACAATCTGCTCCGGCAGAACTATGTGACCTTCCGGCCCCAGCTGGTTACGCAACGTCTGTTGCGTGGCAAACAGCAGAGCGTGCTCGAGTCGCTGTTCCCCGGCTACCTGTTTATCCAGTTGAGCCACGAGGACAACTGGTCTGCGCTGCGCTCCACGCGCGGAGTCAGCCGCATCGTCAACTTCAACCATGGCCCCGCCACGGTCACCCAGCAGGTGATCGAGCATTTGCGCGCGCGCTGTTCAGGTGAAGTGCCCAGCCAGTTATTCAAGGCGGGCGACAAGTTGCAAATCATCCAAGGTCCATTGAGCACATTGGAAGGCATCTTCCTGGGCATGGATGGCACCGAACGGGTGATGGTCCTGTTGCAGTTACTAAGCCGTGAACAACCGGTGCGCGTGCCCTTGAGCCATATCAAGAGCGCCTGAACCGACTGCCTCACGCGATGTGAAACGCTTTACCGAAACGGCTTTTTCCACCACATAGACCTACCGCGTTATCAAGGACCATACGTGTAACCTTGGGGCGGTAGCGTGGGAAAAAACCTGGTCTCCCCATAAGGATATCTCCATGCGCCCACTAGCCCTGACCGCCCTGCTCTTCGCCCTGACCGCCACCGCCGCCCACGCCGACCTGAGCTTGCAGCCCGCCCTTAGCGTGGCCGCTGAAGAAGGCAGCGACAACAGCGGCACCGGCACCCCGGCCACCGACAACGCCGGCACTGGCAGCCAGGCCAGCACAGCAAGCCCGAGCTGATACCAGGAGTTGATAACGGGTTGGCAAAAGGTTGATGAAACCATTTGCCCACACCGCGCACTAAGCGAAGCGGCACCGCTTCACGGAACGCCCTGACGCGCGCTTCGCCGCAGGTATCAACCCAGCAAGGACCTCGCATGAAATCTATTCGTCGGCTCGCCCTCACGCTTGCAGCCCCGACCGTACTGCCCGCTTCGGCCTGGGCGGTAGAACCGCAAAGCATCGACGTGTTCGGGCTGCAATTCACCCCAACGCTGGCCGTGAAGGAAAGCTACGACGACAACTTCCGCGAGCTGGAACACGACAAGGAATCCTCCTGGATCACCAGCATCACTCCCAAGTTCGAGCTGCTGGCCGAGGATCGCAATAGCGCCTACCGCGCCACCTACGAAGCCAACAGTGACATCTACCACGATGCCTCCGACGCCTCGAACACCGACCACAAGGTGCTGCTGGAAAGCATCATGGAATTCACCTCGAGCCAGCGCCTGAAACTGGAGGCCGGCTACAAGAAGATCGAGGAAACCAGCGACACCGCCGTTGCTGAAGAAAACGACAAGTACCACGCCACCCATGTGGGCGGCCTGTACACCTTCGGTTCGGCCAAAGCCAACAACCGCCTGGACTTCGGCGCCAACTACGAAGAGCTGCGCTACGACAACAGCGGCGATATCAACGCCGATGAAGAGCGCGATACCACCGCACTGAATGCGGTCTGGTACCACCGCCTGGGCGGGTCCACCAACTCGCTGGTGGAAGTCCGCCACTACGACTTTGACTACGTGCAGAAAAACAGCCCGCGCAATGGCACCACCGACGCCGTACTGGTCGGCGGCACCTGGGATGCCACGGCCAAGACCACCGGCAAGGCGCGCGTAGGTTACGCCAAGAAGAAATTCGATGACGACAGCCGCGACGACCTCTCCAGCCCCATGTGGGAAGTGGGTGTCGACTGGCTGCCGCTGACCTACTCCAAGTTCAGCCTGGTTACCACTCGCGCCTTCGACGAGGGCGATGACGGCTCCGACGCGATCAAGAACACCAGCACCTCGCTGGCATGGGCTCACGGTTGGACCCCACGCATCACCTCCACCGTGAAATACGAATTCGGCACCAAAGACTACGAAGGCCAGAACCGCTCGGACGACCTCAGCGCAATCGGCTTCGACGTGAGCAACAAACTGGGCCGCGGGCTGGATATCGCCGGGGCCTACACCTACCGCGAAAACGACTCCGACGCCGCCGACCAAAGCTACAAACGCAATATCTACATGATCAGCCTGACTGGCAGCCTCTGAGCCTTATCACCTTGAGCCTATCTATGATTCGCAAACTTGTTCTCTCGCTGATGACCCTGGTCTTCTGCCAATTGGCGCTGGCCGAAAGCGCTGAAACCGGCGGCCAATACCAACTGGCTTCTGGCGATGTGGTGCGCATCCAGGTGTACGGTGAACCGGACCTGAGCTTTGATGAAATCCGCCTGAACGACGCCGGCACCTTCACCTACCCGTTCGTTGGCCAGATCAACGCCCGTGGCAAGACGCCGAATCAGATCGAAGACCTGATCGCCAACAAGCTTAAAGACGGCTACCTGAAAGACCCCAAGGTCACCGTGGCCGTGGTCACCTATCGCGAGTTCTATATCAGCGGTGAAGTACAAAAACCTGGCGGCTATCCCTATCAGCCGGGCCTCACCTTGCAACGCGCCATCGCCCTTGCCGGTGGCCTGACGGAGCGCGCCTCGACCAAGCGCGTGACCATCGTGCGTGGCAGCGGTGAAACCCGCCAAGGCGATAAAGCCACCCTCGAAACCGCCATTCTTCCTGGCGACACCATCACCATCGAGCAAGGTTTTTTCTGATGAATGATCTTCAGCGCATCCCCCCAGAACGAGTCTTGCCGTTTCGTAGCCACAACGAAGACGAAGATGTCATCGACCTGAAAAAACTCGGCGAAACCCTCTGGCAAGCCAAGTGGAATATTCTCGCCCTGATCGTCATCGTCACCATGCTGGCGGTGGTGGCGGTGCTTAACCTGACGCCGCAATACCGCGCCTCGGCCATCCTGATGATCGAAGACAAGCACCCGCCGGTGCTGTCGTTCCAGCAGATTCTCGATTCTTCCGATGGCGGCAGCGAATACCTGCAAACCCAGCTCGCCCTGTTGCAATCGCGCGGCCTGGCCGAGCGTGTGGTGCGCAAGCTGAACCTGACCGACGAGCCGCTGTTCGACCCACGCCAGCACGCCGAATCGGCGTTCGCCCCGCGCGCCATCCTGCGCAAGATGGGTGTGGGTGAACTGATTCCCGGCTTGCTGCCGGAAGAAGACCCGAATGCCGGGCCGACTGATTCGCAAGTGTTCGATATCGTGGCCCAACGCCTGCGTGACGAGATCGAGCCGCAGTTGCTGGGCAAGAGCAAGCTGTTGTCGGTGAGCGTGGAAATTCCCGATCCGGAGCTGGCCGCAAAAATCGCCAACGCCATGGTCGAAGGCTTTATCGAGAGCCAGCTGGACGCCAGCCTCGACACCTCGCTGGCCACCACCGCGTGGATGAACTCGCGCCTGGAAGAACTGCGCGGCAAGCTGAAAACCGCGGAAGACACCCTGCAAACCTACCGCGAGCGCGAAGGCCTGGTGGATGTCGATGGTGTGGCCACCATCAGTGCCAACGAGCTGTCGATGACCGGCAACCGCATGATCGATGCCCGTCGTGCCCGTGCCGAAGCCGAAAGCCAATACCGCCAGGTACAAAGCCTGAGCACCACCGGTGACCTGGCACGCCTGGCCAGTGTGCCGGCGGTACTCGGTCACCCGCTGATTCAACAATTCAAAGCCGATGTGGCGCGCGCCCAGGCCAAAGTGGAAGAGATGTCGCGCCGCTATGGCGACAAGCACCCGGCCATGATCGCCGCACGCTCCGAGCTTTCCGCCGCCACCGCCAGCCTGCAGGCCCAGGTGCAATTGGTGGTCGCCGGTATCGAGCGTAACTACCAACTGGCCCAGGCCAATGAAAACTCCCTGCGCTCCTCGTTCAACAGCAACAAGGCGCAGATCCAGGACATCTCCCGCAAGGAATTCAAGCTGCGTGAGCTGCAACGGGAAGTGGACACCAACCGTTCGCTGTACGAAACCTTCCTCACCCGCTTGAAAGAAACCGCCGCCACCTCGGACATGAACTCGGCCAACGCCCGTATCGTTGACCGCGCCATTGTGCCGACCAAGGCAAGCAAGCCACGCAAGTCGCTGATCGTCTCCATCGCAGCGGTACTGGCGGCGGTAATGGGCATCGGCCTGACCCTGCTGTTCGAAGCCTTGAACAACAGCTTCAAGAGCACCGAAGACGTCGAAAGCAAACTCAACGTACCGGTACTCGGCGTGGTGCCACTGGTGCCGAAGAAAAACCGTCACCAGGTGGCGCACCTGTTCGAGGACAACGTCAACAAGGCCTTCAGCGAGTCGATCCGAACCTTGCGGACCAGCCTGGTCCTTACCGACCTCGACAGCCCGCGCAAGATCGTCCTGGTCACCTCCTCCGTGCCGGGCGAAGGCAAGAGTTCGATCGCCAGCAACCTGGCCTTCTCGGTGGCGCATATCGAAAAAGTGCTGTTGATCGACGCCGACCTGCGTCGTCCGACCATGGCCCGCAACTTCGATTTCCCGGTGGGCACACCGGGCCTGGCCAACCTGATTGCCGGTACCGCCAAGCTCGATGAATGCATCCGCACCGTGGGCAATGTCGACATGATGCCGGCCGGCATGGTGCCGCCGAACCCGCAGGAACTGCTGTCCTCGGCGCGCCTGACCAATATTCTGGAACTGCTGAAAACCCGCTACCAGCGCATCATCATCGACTCGCCACCGACCATGGCGGTGAGTGACTCGAAACTCTTGGCCACCTCCTGCGACGCGCTGATCTATGTGGTCCGCGCCGAGCACACCTCGATTCCGATGGTGCAGAAAGGCATGGGCCAGCTGCTGCAAAACAATGCGCCGATTACCGGCGTGGTGCTGAACCAGGTCGATCTGTCGAAGACCTCGAAGTACGGCTACAGCTACGCGGCCTATTACGAAAACTATGGCGAAACGTCCAAAGCCTGACGCCTGCTGTTGGCGCGTCAGCGCCTGTTGAGTGGCTTTTTTGGCCACTCGCTGTTGATCCGAACCGGCGCTCGACGCCGGTCATGGATTATCGATCCACCCTTTTAATCCGCCGTTCTCTGCCTGGTGGTGACCGATGCAAATGGGGTCATAACCTGCGTGAGCTACGCCCGGAGACAAGTAAATGATTGATCTGCACTCACATCTGTTGCCCGGTATCGACGACGGCGCAGCGACCATGGACCAGGCCCTGGAGATGGCTGCGCACGCGGTTGCCTGCGGTACCACCCATATGGTCTGCACGCCCCATCTGCACCCTGGCCGCTACAACAACACCAAGGCCAGCATCGCTGGCGTACTGGTGCAGTTTGCCGATGCCTTGGCCAAGGCCGGTATTGCCCTGCAAGTGAGTGCAGCAGCCGAAGCTCGCTTTGATTCCGACCTGGTCAGCCTGGCCTTGGCGGGCAAGCTGCCCTTTCTCGGCGAATGGAATGGCCGCAAGGTGGTGCTGCTGGAATTCCCCCACAGCGAAATTCCGCGCCATGCAGAAAACCTCACCGGCTGGATGCTGAAAAACAATATCCAGCCGCTGATTGCCCACCCGGAACGCAACAAGGGCCTGATGGGCCCCGGCAATCACAAAAGAATCGAACCGTTTCTGCGCCAAGGCTGTCTGCTTCAGGTCACTGCTGGCGCGGTGGCGGGCTACTTCGGTAGCGCGGCGCAGGAACTGGCAGAACGTTTTCTGCTGGCCGGCCAAGTCACCATCCTGGCCAGTGATGCCCACAACATGAAAAACCGTCCACCGAACCTGCTGCCCGGCCTGGAACACGCCGCCGAATTGATCGGCGAATCGGCCGCACGCCTGCTGGTGGATGACAACCCGTGGCGTATTGCCCGTAGCCATTTTGTCGCCGCGAGTGCCGCATGACCGACGCCACCCTGATTCCAGCCCAAGAGCAGCCACCGCGTACCGAACGCCGTGGCAACCGCCAACCGCCCAAGCCGCAGTCCCGCGTATTCCGTGTGTTGACCGGTGTGTGCCTGGTGGGTGCCGTAGGCGCCCTGGTGCCGGCCACCCAGATGGTGTTTGCAGGGTTGGCCAGCTACCGCACCGAGTTGGCGTTGCAAGGCTTTGCCGGCAAAGGCCAGGTGCCGAGCGAGGCGAAATGGCAGCGTGCTCTGAGCGCCGCCAAGCAAGCCAACGCCCTCTACCCGGTGGCCAGTGGCACCTACCTGGAACAACTGGGCCAGGTGTACAGCTGGCAGGCCTTTGACCAGCCGGCTGGCGCCGCCAGCGCCCGCCCCTCGCGCCTGCTGGCCGCCGATGCCTACCGCCGTTCGGCGCAGGCACGGCCGACTTGGGCCGGCACCTGGGCTCACCTGGCGCAGAGTAAATATGCCTTGGGCGAAGTCGATGGCGAATTCGCCCAGGCCATGGAGCAAGCAAACGAGTGGGGCCCGTACCGTCCCGATGTTCAGCTGCAATTGGCAAGCACTGGCCTACGCGCGTGGCCCGAGCTTGATCAACAACAACGCGCTCAAGTTGTCACTTCTGCACGCCACGCTATGGATGGCACGCAACAAGCTGCGAACACCCTGTTCACCCTCGCCCAGGCCAATGGCCTGGAGCAGGCGCTCTGCACGGGCGACGAGGCGAACGACAGGACCCGAAACTACTGCACGCGTGGAGGTAACCAATAAATGACTTCCCAACACAGCAACCTGATGGCTAATCGCCGTGGCCTGACCTTCTGGGGCCAGTGGGTGACTGCCATGTTCCTTGCCAACCTGGTGCTTACCGCCCTGGTGGTGATGAAGTTCGGCTTGATCCCCAGCGAATACCGCGTCCTGGGCATTCTCACCATCCTCGGATCGGTGCCCTGCTACGCCGCCTTGCAGGTCTATCACAAACGCCATCGCCTGCTGTCGGGCATGGGCCGTTTGCTGGCCGGCTGGTGCCTGTTGCTCGGCGCGCTGATGACCATCGCCTTCGCCACGCAAACCACCGGCGTGTACTCGCGCGAAGTGGTGTTCAGCTGGGCCGTGCTTGGCTTTGGCGTACAAGTGCTGAGCTTTATCCCGCTGCGCATGCTCACCCGCCTGCACTCGCGCAAGCTGCGCAAAGACCGGCGCTCGGTGATCGTCGGTACCGGCTCGCTGGCCAAGGACCTGGCAGAAAAACTCAGCCACCCCAGCCGCGTGCCCTTGATCGGCATGATCGCCACCGAGAAAAGCAGCGCCGCGGACGATATCGGCCTGCCCGTGCTGGGCAACCTCGCCGAACTGCGTGATGTGATCGAACGGGAAAGCATTCGCCGCGTGTATATCGCCGTGCCGCTGGGCGAAGTGCAGCACATCGAGAATATCTATATCGACCTGCTCGACATGAGCGTGGACGTGGTGTGGATTCCCGACTTCGGCTCCATGTTGCTGCTCAACCAGTCGATCTCCGAAATCGAACATATGCCGGCGATTTACCTCAACGAAAGCCCGATCAGTTCGCACCCGGCCGCGCTGTTTGCCAAGGAAGCCATGGAGCGTTCGCTGGCCGCCCTGGCGCTGCTTATCCTGAGCCCGTTGATGATCGGTATTGCCATTGCCGTACGCCGCTCCTCCCCTGGCCCGATCCTGTTCAAGCAGGAACGTCATGGCTGGAATGGCGAGGTGATCAAGGTGTGGAAATTCCGCTCCATGCGCGTGCACAACGAAGAGCATGGGGTGAAGCAAGCCACCCGCAACGATGACCGCGTCACCCCGATCGGCCGCTTTATCCGTCGCACCTCCATCGACGAGTTGCCGCAGCTGTTCAACGTGGTGTTCGGTGAGATGGCCCTGGTCGGTCCACGGCCGCACGCCGTCACCCACAACATCTACTACACCGACAAGATCCGCGCCTATATGGCCCGCCACCGGATCAAACCGGGTATCACGGGCCTGGCGCAAATCACTGGCCATCGTGGTGAAACCGAGACGGTGGACAAGATGCAGCAACGGGTCAACCAGGACCTCAACTACATCAACCAGTGGTCGCTGTGGCTGGACGTGAAAATCCTGATCAAGACGCCATTTACCCTGCTGTCGAAAAATATCTACTAAGGCCCGCAGCCCCGTGCCCAGCACGGGGCTGGCTAACGCGCAGTACTTTTTTTTTCAGCGCCACCCGTACTTTTTTTCTTATTTTGCAGAGCACCGATACCGCACCATGGAAGCCATTCCTATCGCCCTCTTCTGGGGCTTCGTAGTCCTGAGCATGTTCAGCAAGCCGCATGCGCTGCTGTACCTGTTTTTCGGCTCGTATTCCTTTGGTGCCTTTGCGGTTATCCCCCCCACCCTGACCGGCGGCCTGACCCAGACGCCCACCCCCATCGTGGTGCTGCTGATCGTGGCGCGCACCCTGTGCAACCGCCAGGGCCTGGAATTTTTCGTGGGCGCGGCGCTATCGCCCAAGCGCCTGCTGTTGCTGTTTCTGTACTGGATCGTGGCGCTGTTCGTCACCGTGTTTATGCCGCGCCTGTTTATGAACGAGGTCACCATCATTCCGGTGCGCCTGGAGCTGTCGACCTTCGGCGAACCCCTGCGGCCCTCGACCCAGAACTTCTCGCAAATGGCCTACCTGTCCATTTCGGTATTTGCGGTATTTGCTTTTACCCGCCTGATGCGCGAAGCCAATATTCGCCAGCACGCGCTCAAGGCCATCTGCCTGGGCGGCACCCTGGCGCTGGTGACCGGCCTGCTCGACTTTGCCAGCCAGTTCGTGCCCCTGGATGCCCTGCTCGCCCCGTTCCGCACCGCCACCTATGCACTGATGACCGAAGTGGAAATCCTCGGCGGCAAACGCGTGGTGGGGCTGATGCCTGAGGCCTCGGCGTTTGGCTTTCTGTGCATCACCTTTCTCGGCCTGATCTATTTCTTCCGCCACGGTATCGAAGACCGCTGGCTGCGCGAGACCGGTGCGCCGATGCTGATCATCGGCCTGATCGGTTTGATCTGGCTGTCCACCTCGTCGGCGGCCTATGTCGGCCTGGTGGTGTTTTTCCTCGCGGCGGCCCTGGAATGGACCGTGCGGAAAAACTCGAAGAACCCCGGCAAGGGCCTGGGACCGGAATTCTGGACGGTATGGACCGCCATTATCGTCGTCGGCCTGGTGGTGCTGTTTGCCCCTGGCCTGCTCGACCCGATCATCGAAAACATCAACGAGATGGTGTTGAACAAATCCAAGACCAGCTCCTATGAAGAGCGGACCATGTGGACCGCCAT
Organism: Pseudomonas sp.; assembly: GCA_039207785.1. Lineage (GTDB taxonomy): Bacteria > Pseudomonadota > Gammaproteobacteria > Pseudomonadales > Pseudomonadaceae > Aquipseudomonas. The sequence goes on from JBCECW010000001.1 coordinate 14,667, forward strand.
GGGCTGGCAGGCACTGTGGGACACCTGGGGCGTTGGCGTGGGCATCGGAGCCACCCGCACCTCGAACTTCGCTGCCGCGGTATTCAGCAACAGCGGCCTGTTGGGCGGTTGCCTGTACTTTGCCTTTGTCTGGCAGTCCATGCGCCGCCGCATTCCGGCCGGCCCCGAAGCGGCTAACAGCCTGTCGATGCTCAACGGTGTGCGCTACGCCTATATCCCCACGTTTATCGTGAGCTTGCTGATCGGCACCACCCCGGACTTCAACAACTACAACGCGTTTCTGTATGCCACGGCGCTGGCCGTTGCCCTCGGCCCACGCAAACACGCGGTGCCCGCTTCGCCCTTCGGGCAAGGCCCCTGGCGCCCCATGGCCGGCCCACATGCGGGTGAGCAACCACGATGGTGAAAACCAAGGACGCGAGCGCCAACAAGTCCCGCGCTGATTTTTTACCTCTACCTGCTGTTGCTGATCCCCTTCTATGGCCGCGTGCTGGGCGTGGAAGGCTATGGCGTGGTGCTGGCGGCGATGTCGTTGATGACCATTGCCTGGCGCTTTGTCGAATGGGGCTTTGCCACGGTTGGCGTACGGGAAATGGCTACGGCCAGCCCCGATCGTTTTGGCGCGCTGATGGGCCACCACCTGAGTGCCCGTGCACTGCTAAGCATCGCCGCCGTACTCGGCGGCGCAGCCGCCATCATGCTGTCGCCCGTGCTCTCGGCCCATCCGGTGGCGGGTGCGGCGGCGGTAACACTGGGCATCGTCTCGGCGTTCAACCTGGGCTGGTATTTCGTCGGCAGCCATCGCCCACGAGCGGCGGTAAAACTGGAAGTGCTGGGCTTTGCCGTCAGCCTGGCATTGATCTTTTCCCTGGTACGTGACGAAGACGACAGCGGCCTGGTGCTGCTGTCACTGCTGGGCTCGGGCCTGGTGGCCTCGGCCGTGGCCTATTGGCAGATTCGCAAGGAAATGGCCGGCGCCCGCTATGGCATCAAAGCCGGCGTCATACTGATCAAAGAGTCGAGCACGGTGTTTCTCTACACCGGCACCTCGGCATTGCTGGTGGCCTCCTCCACTTATCTGCTGAGCATCCTTTCCACTTCCGCGGAAGTGGGAACCTTTGGCGCCGCCGAGCGCCTGATAGCGGTGGGTTTGAGCGTGATGGGCCCGGCCGGGCAGATCTTCGTGCCGAAGATCACCGCGCTGTTCGTCAAGGACGAAGACGGTGCCCATGCGCTGATCAGAAAAGCGTTTCTGCTGATTCTCGGCATTGGCCTGGCCGGGTTGCTGTGCAGCGTGGTGTTGGGCCCCTGGGTTGTGCCCTTGATCTTTGGTCCCGGTTTTGAAAACAGCGTACCGGTGCTGCAGCTGATGGCGGTGTTGTTCCCCATCAGTGGCTGCAACCTGGTGCTGGCCAGCTACGTCTTGATTCCCCAGCACAAAGAAAGCGTGCTGGCCAAGGTGGTGCTGATCGGCGCGGCACTCAGCCTTCTGTGCGCAGTGCCGTTGGGTATTCATTTTGGTGGGATGGGCATGGCAGTCGCCCGCCTGGTAGGAGAGTCGCTGGTACTGGCCAGCCTGACTTACTACTGCTGGAAAATGGGCATCCTGGCTCGCATCTTCAACGTTAAACAAAAATAGGTTTTCCTATGAAGGCATTCGTCGTAATAGCCACGAAAGGACGCAGCAAAGAGACCTACGTGTTGCTGGATTATCTGCAGCGACAAACGCAGGCTGCCGCCCATATTGTCATCGTGGGCAGCGAGCCCAAGGACGTGGAAGGGCTGGACGTACACCCGCTGCTGGCTGACAACCAGGGCACCATCCTGTTGTCGCAGGCTGGCCTGACGATTCAGCGCAACGTCGGTCTTGAAGCGCTGCGCCAACACACCTCGGGTGTGGAGAACAAAGACTGGTTCGTGATTTTCTACGATGACGACTTCCGCCCTGCGCCCAACTGGACCGAATGCGCCGGTATCGGCTTTGCCGAGGACGGCCGCATTGCCGGCCTGACCGGCAACGTACTGGCCGATGGCGTCAGCACCGAGTTCGGCATCAACGAAACCGACGCCGCGGCCTATATCAATGGCAGCAAACCAGCGGAAAACCACTGGTCCAGCTCGCCACAAACCAAGATCCTCACCGGCTTGTATGGCTGCAACATGGCCTATCGCGGCACCGTCGCGGCCGAGCTGCGCTTTGACGAAAGCCTGCCCATGTACGGCTGGCAGGAAGACTACGACTACTCCAGCCGTGCCCGCCAATTCGGCGAGATGGTGCGTTACCCCGCTTGCCGCGGCGTGCACCTGGGCTCCAGCGGTGGCCGCACCAGCGGCGTACGGTTTGGCTACTCGCAGATTTCCAACCCGATCTTCCTGGTGCGTAAAGGCTCCATGACCTGGTCCAAGGCACTCAAGCTGATCTCGAAAAACTTTATCGCCAACCTGGCCAAGACCATCTTGCGCGTACCGATCAAAGACTTCCCCGGGCGCTTGAAAGGCAACTACCTGGCCTGCGTGCATTTGCTCTCGGGAAAACTGCATCCGCAGAACATCCTGAAGATCTGACGGGCCCGAATGCGTCCGCCAAAGCGTCACATAACTTCGTATTCATATTGCTTAGGCCATACCTCGGGAGCGGATTTCCCGAGCATGCATTCCCTTTTTCTCATGTGGTAACAGCCCGCTCTGGTTGCTCTATCAATGATGAAATTCTTATCCACAAGGAGAGAGATATGGCTACCGCAGCAGTGAATCACCAGCCAAGACCCGCGAGCAGAATCGGGATTGACGGCGATGCGTTGCGTAAACCCCTTTCTGGCGTTGGTCAGTACGTATTCAACCTGTGCAAGGAGCTGGAAAACCTGCTCCCCGACGCAGTGTTCTTCGTCTACACCCGCCTGCCAGAAGACAAGGTGGCCGTGCCCTCGGCACGCTGGGTCGTACGCCAGGAACCGCTGTCACTGGCACGCAAGCTGCCCTCGTTTATCTGGCTGAAAACCCGCGGCGCCATGCTGGCTCGCAAGGATGACCTGGATGTGTTCTGGGCCGGGCGTACCATCCACCCCGGCGTGAATGTGGCGCGGCGTACCGTGGCCACCGTGCATGACCTGAACCACCGCCTGGTGCCCAAGACCATGGAGTGGGCCACCCGCCTTTCCCACTTGCTGTGGTTCGACCGCGATGTGCGCAGTGCCGACACCATCTTCACCAACTCAAAAGGCACCTCAGACCGCCTGCTGAACTGGGTGGGCCGTGCTGGCGACGTGGTAATCCATCCAGGCGTGCGGGCCGATTTTCACCCCATGGATGCCAGTGCCCGTGAACAGGCCCTGCTCAACCTGCAGCCCCTGGGTATCGTGCCGCCGTACCTGCTCGCGGTGTCCACCCTGGAACCGCGCAAGAACATCGGCATCCTGGTCGAAGCCTTCGTCAAGCTCAAGGAAGGCGGCCTGCTGGCCGACCATCGCCTGGTGCTGGTGGGGGCCAAAGGCTGGCAGAACAAGGAGCTGGCGCAAAAGATCGACGCCAACAGCCGCCACGGCATCGTGCTGCCGGGCTATGTGCCGGACGAGCTGATGCCGGCCGTGTTTGCCATGGCCGATGTGCTGGTGATGCCGTCGCTGTACGAAGGCTTTGGCATGCCGGTGCTGGAGGCACGCGCGGTGGGTACGCCGGTGATCGTCTCGGATATTCCCGAGCTCAAGGAAGCCGCCGATGGCCAAGGCAACGTGGTGGTCCCCGACCTGGGCAGCCTCGAACGGGCGCTACGGCAATTGCAGCCGGTAACCGTCGAGGAACGACAGCGCCCCTACGGTGAAATCTTCACCTGGGCCGGCTCGGCACAGCGAATGAGCGAATTTCTCACGGTCGGCTAAGCCGCGCCGTTTCGAGTGCACTGTCTGGAAGCTGAAATGCCCCATCTTTCTAATCGTTACCCGTGTTCAAGCTGTCGCGCCTGCCACGGTGCCTGCTCTTGCCGCGCACCCGGATGCAGATTTTTTTCTACCCCGCTGCTCTTTTCCCGCTACAGAGACGGTTCTCTATGATTGCGATTTTCTGCGGGCACCTGATCAACCTGGGCGATGCCTTGATCGCCCTGCGCGAGGCCCGACACTTCCAGGCCAAGGGGCACAAGGTGGTGGTCTGCCCTTACGAAGAAGCCCATGGCGAACTGCGCGCCGATTTCGAACAACTGGGCATCGACATCGTGCCGATCCGCAACCAGCCGCTGAAGGCACTGTGGGTATGCATGCGGAGCCATATCATCTTTGGCGGCGGGCATATGGTGCGCGAGCAGGTGTCGAGCGCCTGGCTGCTCTTCACCACCCTGGCGTTCCTGGGCAGCCGGCTGTTCGGCCACCGCGTGGTGATTGCCGGCGTGGGGGTGAGCAAGGTGCAGCACAAACTGCGCGCCCGCCTCTACCGCGCCATGTTGCGCCTGGCCACGGTGGCCTATGTGCGCGACCCGGTGTCCGAGCAGGTGCTGCGAGACCTGGCACCGGCCAGCAGCGGCAAGATCCACTTGGGTGGCGATATGGCGTTTATTGGTGGCCCGATCGAAAACCTGCCTGCCAGCGGCGTATGCATCATTGCCCCGGCGGTGGATAAAAGCGAAAACCGCAGCGTCGACCACGAGGAAATCCTGCTCGTGCTCAACCACCTGAAACACCAGGGCCTGCGCCGTGTGGCGCTGGTACCGCACGATATTCGCGATGACTTCGACCTACAGGCCTGCCGCGAGATAAAGGCCTACCTGGCCGACAAGGTCGAGGTGCCGGTGGATATCCTGCCCATCAACGACCTGAGTTCCGGCCTGCTGCCGGCGTACCGCGAAGCCTCCTGGGTCATTACCGCGCGCCTGCACGGCCTGATCCTGGCTTCGCTCAACGGTGCCACAGTGTTCTACACCGAAGCTTCAAGCAAAAAACTCAAATACTTCGCCGAGTTCTTTGGCTACACCTCGGCGCGCAAAGACAACCCGGCAGCGACCTCCAGCGAAGGCCTGGCACAAATTACCAGCAGCCTTTCAGAGCGAGCGGAAATGTCGATTCAGGCACTGTAAAAAACTGAACCACTAACGGCGGTGGAGCTCTTATCCACGCTTGGTCTTTCGCGCATATGAATGGGGCGTTCCAGTTTGATTTATGTAAATGCGCGATTCCTCACGCAAGCCATGACCGGTGTGCAACGTTACTCCCTGGAAATCAGCCTGCAATTGCGCCAGCAGATGCCAGAGATCCGTTTCGTTGCCCCACGCAATATCGTCCAGCACGAGGCCGCCGAGGCCCTGGGTGTGGAGCTGATCGGCAACCGCACCGGGCATGCCTGGGAGCAGCTCGACCTGCCGAAGTTCTTGCGCAGCCAGGGCTCGCCACTGTTGGTCAACCTGGCCAATACCGCGCCGCTGCTGTACAGCAACAAGCTGTCGACGCTGCATGACATCGCTTTCGAGCGCTTCCCGGAGAACTTCTCCTGGAAGTTTCGCCTGGCCTATCAACTGGCCACGCCACGCACCATTAGAACCTCGAAAAAGGTGCTGACGGTCAGCGAGTTCTCCAAGCAGGAAATCTGCGCGGTGTACAAGGTGGCGCCAGAAGGCGTGGTGGTGGTGCCCAATGCGGTATCGGGCGAGTTCAAGGCAGTGCCCCATGAGGTGCCCGAGCCTTATTTGCTGGCGGTGTCTTCGCTTAATACGCAGAAGAATTTCCATGGCCTGGTCGATGCGTTCAGCCGGCTGCAACAAAGCAGCCATAAGCTCTATATCGTCGGCTCCCTGAACAAGAACTTTGCCGACCCGGGTCTGGTGAAGAAGATCGAAACCGACAGCCGCATCAAGCTTTTGGGCCGTGTCAGCGATGAAGAGCTGGTGCGCCTGTACAGCGGCGCGACGGCCTTTATCTACCCCTCGTTCTACGAGGGCTTCGGGCTACCGCCACTGGAGGCACAAGCCTGTGGCTGCCCGGTGATTGCGGCCAATGCCGCGAGCCTGCCGGAAGTCTGTGGTGATTCGGCGCTGTACTGCTCGCCCTATGACGTGCAGGACATTGCCAAACAAATGGATGTGCTTATTTCCAGCCCCGAACTGGCCCAGTCCCTTCGCGAAAAGGGCCGCGCCAATATCGGTCGGTATAGCTGGGCCGCCTCGGCCTCACGCCTTCTACAGGTGATAAGGGAGTTTCAATGAAAGTCGCAATCATCCATTACTGGTGGTTAAGCAATCGGGGTGGCGAAGCGGTGTGTTCGGCCCTGGTCGAACTCTTTCCGCAGGCTGACATTTTTATCCATGTGTGCAACGAGGACGTGGTGCGCAAGGCCTTGCCCAGCACCTTTACCGGCACCATCAACACCACCTTTATCTCGCGCCTGCCAGGGGCGAAGAAGCATTACCAGAAGTACCTGCCGTTTATGCCCATGGCCCTGGAGCAACTGGACCTGTCGGCCTACGACCTGATCCTGTCCAGCGAGTCGGGCCCGGCCAAGGGCGTGGTCACCCGCCCGGACGCGGTGCATATCTGCTACTGCCACTCGCCCATGCGGTATGTCTGGGACATGTACCACGAGTACCTGTCTGGCGCCGGCCGCCTGATTCGCAGCCTGTTCCCGTTTGTCTCGCACTGGCTGCGGGTGTGGGACCGCTTGTCGGCCGACCGCGTCGACCAGTTTATTGCCAACTCCAATTTCGTCGCCCAGCGCATCCGCAAGTTCTACCGCCGCGATGCCGAGGTGATCTACCCGCCGGTGAATACCACCGAGTTCAGCCCCAATGAGGAACGCGGTGACTTCTACCTGTGCCTGGGCCAGCTGGTTGCCTACAAGCGGGCCGACCTGGCGGTGGAGGCGTTCAACCAGCTGGGCCTGCCGCTGGTGGTGGTGGGTGAAGGCGAGATTTTCGACAAGCTCAAGGCCATGGCCAAACCCAATGTGAAGCTGATGGGGCGCCAACCCTTCCCGGAAATCAAAGACCTGCTGCAACGCTGCCGTGGCCTGATTTTCCCGGGTATGGAAGACTTCGGTATCGTGCCGGTGGAAGCCATGGCAGCAGGTGCACCGGTTATCGCCTACGGTAAGGGTGGTGCCCTGGAGACCGTTATCCACGGCAAGACCGGTATCCTGTTCCCGGAGCAGACGGTGGCGTCCTTGATCCAGGCGGTGCAGCAGGTGGAAAGTGGTGCAGTCAGCTTCGACCCGGCCGCCCTGCATGCCCACGCGGCCACCTTCGACAAGAGTATTTTCAAGCAGCGTATCCAAGCGTTCGTCGACGATGCGTTGCGGGGTTCCGGCCCGGCAGTACAACGCACTACCCAAGCCACTGCACGTCCAGCCCTAACTGAATGACGGCAACAAGGAGGTCTATCATGCTTTTACCAATCATCATGGCTGGCGGTTCTGGCTCACGCCTGTGGCCACTCTCGCGGCAACTCAACCCCAAGCAGTTCCTGCAACTGGCCGACGCCCAGCTGTCGATGCTGCAGGCTACCATCGCCCGCCTGAAGGGCCTGGATATCGCCCTGCCGCGCCTGATCTGCAACGAGCAGCATCGCTTCCTCGCCGCCGAACAGCTGCGCCAGCTGGATATGGAGAAGTCCAATATCCTGCTCGAACCGGTGGGCCGTAACACCGCCCCGGCCATCGCCCTCGCCGCCCTGCAAGCGGTCGCCGACGGTCAGGACCCGCTGCTGCTGGTACTGGCCGCCGATCACCTGATCAAGGACGTCGATGCCTTCCACGCGGCGATCCGCACCGCCATGCCGCTGGCCGAAGCCGGCAAGCTGGTGACCTTTGGCATCGTGCCCGATCACCCGGAAACCGGTTACGGCTATATCGAAAAAGGCACGCCAAACGACAATGGCGGCTTTGCCGTCAGCCAGTTTGTCGAGAAGCCAGACCTGGCCACCGCCACCGACTACCTCAAAAGCGGCGACTTCCTGTGGAACAGCGGCATGTTCCTGTTCCGCGCCAGCCGCTACCTGCAGGAACTGGAACGCTTCCAGCCAGAGATTCTCGAGGCCTGCAAGAAGTCCCTGGCCGGCGGCCAGCTGGACCTGCATTTCACCCGTGTGGATGCGGCTGAATTTGCCCTGTGCCCGGACGACTCCATCGACTACGCGGTGATGGAAAAAACCGCCGACGCCGTGGTGGTGCCGCTGGATGCCGGTTGGAGCGATATCGGCTCGTGGTCGGCGCTGTGGGATGTCAGCGACAAGGATGGCAACGGCAACGTGCTCAAGGGCGACGTGCTGCACCACGCCAGCGCCAACACCTATGTGCATGCCAGCAGCCGCCTGGTGGCCCTGGTGGGCGTGGAAGACCTGGTGATCGTCGAAACCAAGGACGCGATCATGGTGGCGCACAAGAACAACGTGCAGGACGTGAAGAAAATCGTCGAGCAGTTGAAAGACAGTGGCCGCAATGAACATATCAACCACCGCGAGGTGTACCGCCCCTGGGGTGTGTATGACTCCATCGACGATGGCCATCGCTACCAGGTAAAACGCATCACCGTGAAGCCGGGCGCCAAGCTGTCGGTGCAGATGCACCACCACCGCGCCGAGCACTGGATCGTGGTGAGTGGCACGGCCAAGGTTACCAATGGCGACACCACCTTCCTGGTCACCGAAAACCAGTCCACCTACATCCCTATCGGCCAGGTCCACGCCCTGGAAAACCCCGGTGTAATTCCCCTTGAACTGATCGAAGTGCAATCCGGTCCGTATCTGGGCGAAGACGACATCGTGCGGTTCGAAGACAAGTACGGCCGCGCCTGATCCCCTCAGGTTGTCCGTAGCCACGCCGGTGCCCCGCACCGGCGCTCGGCCTCGAAGGCAGTCGCCTCAAGCACATACGAATTGAAGGAAGGAACAGATGAACTGCGCCGTGATTTTTGGTGGCTCGGGTTTTATTGGCGTGTTCTTCGCCAAGCAACTCCTGGCCAAAGGTGGTTACGACAAGGTCTACCTGTTCGACAAAGAGCAGGTCACCCAGAAACCCTTTCCCTACCGTGCTCGCCTGGTGCATGAAAGCGCCGAAATCGTCGAGGTCAACGGCGACGTGCGCCAGCCCATCAGCTGGAAGCCGGACGAAACCGTGGCCCTGATCGCCAACTTTGCCGCCGTGCACCGTGAGCCTGGCCACGAAGATTTCGAGTACTACGAAACCAACCTGCTGGGCGCCGAAAACGTCACCCATTGGGCGGAACAAGTCGGCTGCAATGAGCTGATCTTTACCAGCTCGATCTCGCCCTACGGGCCGAGCGAAGAACAGAAAGACGAACGCACCCTGCCGGTGCCGGCCACCGCCTACGGCGGCTCCAAGCTGGCAGCGGAAAAGATCCACCAGACCTGGCTGGCGGCCGACAAGGCCAACCGCCACTTGGTGATCGTGCGCCCAGGCGTGGTGTTTGGCCCAGGCGAAGGCGGCAATGTCTCGCGCCTGGTCAAAGCGGTGATCAAGCGTTACTTCTTCTACATGGGCAACCGCTCCACGCGCAAAGCCGGCACCTATGTCAAAGAGCTGTGCGCGGCCATGCTCTGGGTACTGCAACGGCAGAAAGAACAAGGCGGCCATTTCTCCCTGTTCAATATGACCATGAACCCCGGCCCGTCGATTTCCGAGTACGTGGAAACCGTGTGCAGCGTGGCGGCCATCGAACGCAAGGTGCCGGCCGTACCCTACCCGCTGCTGCTGGGTGTGGCCTACAGCATCGATGCCATCGCCCGGCCGCTGGGCATCAAGCACCCCTTCAGCCCGGTGCGTATCCGCAAGCTGGTGCGCTCGAACAATGTGCTGCCGCATTTTCTCGTGGAAAACGGCTACCCCTACCAATACAGCCTGGCCACGGCCTTCGCTGACTGGAAAACCAGCTGCCCGGAAGAGTGGCGCTAAGCAAAGGCGGGACGCCCCATGAGCGAAACCATCCTGGTCACCGGCGGCGCCGGCTATATCGGCTCACACACCACCCTGGCCCTGCTGGAAGCGGGCTACGAGGTGGTGGTGCTGGACAACCTGTGCAACAGCTCGCCGGCTTCCTTGCAGCGAGTGGCACAAATCTGCGGCAAGCAGGCCGAGTTTATCCAGGGCGATATCCGTGACCGGGTATTGCTCGATGAGCTGTTTGCCTCGCGCAACATCAGCGCGGTGCTGCATTTCGCCGGCCTGAAGGCGGTGGGTGAAAGCGTGGCCAAGCCGCTGGCCTACTACGAGAACAACGTGGCGGGCAGCGTTACCCTGTGCCAGGCCATGGCGGCTGCGGGCGTCTATCGCCTGGTGTTCAGCTCTTCGGCCACGGTGTATGGCGAGCCGACGCAAATGCCGATCAGCGAAGCCTTCCCCACCGGCACCCCGACCAACCCGTACGGGCGCTCCAAGCTGATGGTCGAAGAACTGCTGCAAGACCTGGCGCGCTCCGAACCGCGCTGGAGCATCGCCCTGCTGCGCTACTTCAACCCGGTGGGCGCCCATAGCAGCGGCCTGATTGGCGAAGACCCCAACGGCATCCCCAACAACCTGCTGCCCTATATCAGCCAGGTAGCCATCGGCAAGCTCAAGCAGCTGTCGGTATTTGGCAACGACTACGACACGGTCGATGGCACCGGGGTGCGCGATTACATCCATGTGCAGGACCTGGCTGACGGCCACCTCAAGGCCCTGCAGGCCATCGCCGGCAGCAGCGGCGTGCATATCTGGAACCTCGGCACCGGCCAGGGCTACAGCGTGCTGCAGATGCTCCAGGCCTTCGAGCAGGCGTGCGGCAAGCCCGTGCCCTACCAGGTGGTACCGCGCCGCCCCGGTGATATTGCCGAGTGCTGGGCCGACCCGGCCAAGGCGGCCACGGAGCTGGGCTGGAAAGCCGAGCGCGGCCTGGCCGAAATGATGAGCGACACCTGGCGTTGGCAATCGGCCAACCCGCAGGGCTACACGCAGTAGGACACACTTCGTGTAGGAGCGGCTTTGGCCGCTCCTACGGGTCACTTCCAAGGAGCTACCTATGATCCGCAAATGCCTGTTCCCCGCCGCCGGTTACGGCACCCGTTTTCTGCCAGCCACCAAGGCCATGCCCAAGGAGATGCTGCCTATCGTCAACAAGCCGTTGATCCAGTACGGCGTTGAAGAGGCGCGTGACGCCGGCCTGCAACATATGGCCATCGTCACCGGCCGTGGCAAGCGCTCGTTGGAAGACCACTTCGATATCAGCTACGAGCTGGAGCACCAGATCCGCGGCACCGACAAGGAGCACTTCCTGGCCGGCACCCGCGAGCTGATCGACGGCTGCACCTTCTCCTACACCCGCCAGGTGGCCATGAACGGCCTCGGCCACGCCATCCTCTGTGGCCAGCCGCTGATTGGTGACGAGGCCTTTGCCGTGGTGCTGGCCGATGACCTGTGCATCAACCTCGAAGGCGACGGCGTGCTGACCCAGATGATCAAGCTGTACAACCAGTTCCGCTGCTCCATCGTGGCGATCCAGGAAGTACCGGCCGACCAGACCCACAAGTACGGCGTGATCGCCGGCGAGCTGATTCGCGACGACCTCTACCGCGTGCACAGCATGGTGGAAAAACCCAAGCCCGAAGATGCGCCGTCGAACCTGGCGATCATCGGCCGCTACATCCTCACCCCGGATATCTTCGGCCTGATCGCCGACACCGAGCCGGGCAAGAATGGCGAAATCCAGATCACCGACGCCTTGCTCAAGCAAGCCAAGGCCGGCTGTGTGCTGGCGTACAAATTCAAAGGCCAGCGTTTTGATTGCGGCAGTGCCGAAGGCTATGTGCAAGCCACCAACTTCTGCTTTGAAGAGCTGTACCTCAAAGGCAAGTAGTGGCCGCGTGCGGCTGGGGTGCCCACAGGTCCCCGGCCGCACGTCGCATGGATGCGGTACGACATACGGCGCTCGTGACGCCGAACCTGATGACGCTGGCTCTCGGAAGCAAGGTTGATAGGGAATAACCCCCTGGTAGTAGCCGATCCTGAGCAGACCCCCGATGAAAAATTCTAACTATAAGTTCCGCAAGGACATTAACGGCCTTCGTGCGTGGGCCGTTGTAGCGGTAGTACTGTTTCACTTCGGGGTAGCTGGCTTTGCCGGCGGCTTCGTAGGTGTGGATGTGTTTTTCGTGATCTCCGGCTTCCTGATGACCGGGATCATCCTGCGTGGCCTGGAAACCAGCACCGCCGCTGCCCAAGGCGGTGTGTATGGCGCGCGGCGCTTCTCGATCATTGCCTTTTACCTGTCGCGCGCCCGGCGCATCCTGCCGGCGCTGCTGGTGCTGTGCCTGGTGCTGATGGTGGTGGGCTGGTTTGTGCTGCCCGCCACCGACTACCGGCAACTGGGCAAGCATGCCGTCAGTGCCCTGGGCTTTGTCTCCAATATCCTGTTCTGGCGTGAAGACGGCTATTTCGACGCCGCCTCCCACGACAAACTGCTGCTGCACACCTGGTCGTTGTCGGTGGAGTGGCAGTTCTACCTGCTGCTGCCGGTATTCATGGCCCTGGTGTGGAAATGGCGGCCGCGCCGTGGCGTCCAGGCCGTGGCCCTGGGCAGCCTGTTGCTGTTATCGCTGCTGCTGTGCGTGCTTGCCACGCCCATCAAGGCCACGGCCGCCTTCTACCTGCTGCCCACCCGGGCTTGGGAAATGCTCGCCGGCTGCCTGGTATACCTGCTTAGCCTGCGCCTGGTGCTGGCGCCAGCGGCGCAACGCCTGCTCGAAGCGGCTGGCTTTGCCCTGCTGATTGCAGCCATTGCGCTACTGGACAGCGACCAGCAGTGGCCGGGCTGGCGCGCCCTGCTGCCGGTGCTGGCGACGGTATTGATCCTGGTGGCCGCGCGCCAGCAGTCACTGTGGACCAGCAGCCGCCTGGCGCAATGGCTGGGCAATAACTCCTACTCGCTGTACCTG
>JBCECW010000002.1:0-17011 GCA_039207785.1 Pseudomonas sp.
TCCCAACTTATCCTCGGCTTAGTGCTGGCGACGCTGATTTTCGGCGTGTCGCTGGAACTGCGCCTGGAGCAATTCCGCACCATCTTGCGCCACCCGCAACCGGTGCTCGCCGGCATGCTTGGCCAGTGCCTGCTGCTGCCCTGGCTGACCCTGCTTGTCACCCTGCTGGTGGACCTGCACCCCGGCCTGGAACTGGGCCTGCTACTGGTGGCCTGCTGCCCCGGTGGCAACCTGTCCAATGTGATGACCCACCTGGCGCGCGGCAACACCGCGCTGTCGATGAGCATGACCGCCCTGTCCAGCCTGCTGGCCCTGGTGCTGCTGCCCGTCAACTTCGCCCTGACCAGCTCCTGCAACCCCGAAGCCTCTGCCTACCTGGCCGAACGCCTGAGCACCTTGCACGTCGACCACCTGAGCATCCTGCTTAACCTGCTGTGGCTACTCGGTTTGCCGCTGGCCCTAGGCATGCTGGTGGGCAACCTCTGGCCCCATGTGGCCGAGCGCATCATGCCGTGGTTCAAGCGCTTTGCCCTGCTGGCCTTTGCCTTCTTTGTGATCGGTGCGCTGGCCAATAACTGGAAGATGTTCACCGCCTCGTTGGGCCTGGTGTTGGTGCTGGTGGTACTGCACAACGCCAGCGCCATTGTCCTCGGCTGGCTGATGGCCAAACTGGCCCGCCAGCGCGGCGCCAACCTGCGCGCCATGGTCATCGAGATTTCCATGCACAACTCCGGGCTGGCCCTGGGGCTGATCTTTTCCCAGTTCGGCGGCGAAGCGAATATGGCTCTGGTGGCTGCGCTCTGGGGCACCTGGCACCTGGTCAGCGGCCTGGCGCTGGTGGTGTTCTGGCGTAATCGGCCGCTGGCCGTTTCATCTACTGGCGAGGAGCCGCTGACATGCGCGTCCTGATTACCGGCGCAGCGGGCTTTATCGGCCAGCAGCTGCTCAACGAACTGGCGGTACAGCATCCCAAGTGGACCCTGATCGCCGCCGATATCCGCCCGCAAACCAAGCAGGGCCTGAAGATGAACGTCGAGCCCGTGCTGCTGGATATCAGCCAGCACCAGCAAGTGCTCGAATGCGTAGCCGCCTGGAAACCCGAGGCCATCGTGCACCTGGCATCGGTGGTCACCCCGCCGCGCGGCATGAGCGATGCCCAACTGCACGCCATTGATGTGGGCGGTACCCGCTCGATTGTCGAGGCGGCGCTGGCCAATAACGTGCAGCAGCTGATCGTCACCAGCTCCGGCGCGGCCTACGGCTACTTCCCGGAAAATGCCGAGTGGATCGACGAAAACGACCCGATCCGTGGCCATGCCCACTTCGCCTACGCCAAGCACAAACGCGAAGTGGAAGAACTGCTGGCCGCCACCCGCCGCAAACACCCAGAGCTGAAACAGCTGGTGCTACGGCCGGGCACCATCCTCGGCAAGCGGGTGAACAACCAGATCACCGATATGTTTAAAAAGCGCGCGGTGCTCGGCATCAAAGGCAGTGACAGCCGCTTTGTCTTTATCTGGGACCAGGACGTGGTGGCCATTATCCGCAAAGGCCTGGACAGCGGCGCCCAGGGTATTTTCAACCTCGCCGGCGACGGCGCACTCAGCCTGCAAGAGATCGCCAGCATCCTCGGCAAACCCTACCGCCCGCTGCCGGCCGGCCTGATCAGCGGTGCACTGCGCATTCTCAAGCCGCTGGGGCTGAGCCAATACGGGCCCGAGCAGCTGGACTTCTTGCGCTATCGGCCGGTGCTCAACAATCGCCGCTTGAAGGAAGAGTTTGGCTACCAGCCGCGCTATACCAGCCGCGAAGCGTTTATGGCGTTTTTGCAGGCGCGTAACGGCTAAGCCTCGGTGCGCAGAGCGCACCCTACGGCACCGCGCCAAACCCGATCGCCTCGTTTACGCCAAGCCCGTAGGGTGCGCTCCGCGCACCAGCCCCCTATCAGCTAACCGAACCCTTGCGCTGCCGATACTCCCCCGGCGTCAACCCCGTCCAATTCCTGAACGCGCGAAAGAACACGCTTGGTTCGGAGTAACCCAACAACAGGGCAATCTCTGTGGCAGGCAATTGCCCGTCGTTGAGGTAGCGCTCGGCCAGTTGCTGGCGGGTGTCGCTAAGCAGTTGCTGGTAACTGCTGCCTTCATCGGCCAGGCGCCGTTGCAGGGTGCGCTCGCTCAGGTTGAGGGTGCGGGCCAGTGCGGCGCGGTCGGGTTCGCCATGGGCCAGTTGCGCGCCCAGCAGGGTAACCACCCGAGCCACCAGGCCTTCGCTGGGCAGGCGCGCCAGCAGGGCTTCGGCGTGTTGGCGCAGCAGGGTTTGCAGCGGCAGGTTGGCTTGGATCAGGGCTGCATCACGCAATTCGAGCGGCAGCACCAATGTGTAGTCAGAGCAGGCAAACGCCAGCGGGCAGGCGAAGGCTTGCTCGTAGGGTGCCAGGTCGGCGGGCTGCGGATGGGCGAACTCGGCACGCACCAGCCGGTAGTGATTCACCAGCGGCGCCATCAGCTGAATCCAGAACACCATCAGCGCCAGCACCCGTGTACGGGTTACCGCGGCGTCAGGGTGGACCGGGCGGTAGACCACACGCAGCTCGTTACCGCGCTCTTGCAGTTGCAGCTCGCCGCCCTCGCCCACCAGCCGCTGGTAACGCAACGCCGCGGCCAGGGCATCGCCCAGGGTGGCGCTGCTTTGCAGCAGGTAGCCCAGCACGCTAAAGGGGCCGGGGGCCAGGTTGGCGCCAATGGCCAGGCCGGGCTCGCTCAGGGTCAGGCGGCGGGTCAGTTCACGCCACAACTGCTCGTGGGTATCGAAGGGGATACGGCCATCGGGGTCGCCCAGCTGGCTTTCATCGAGGCCGCTGGCGCTCAGCAATTCGGCACGCGCCACTCCCAGGCGCACGGCAGCATGCAACACACCCTGGGTAAGGCTGGCGCTGACGGAGGCGTGGCGAGGGTCGATGGCATTGGGCATGGCGAAGGATTCTGCCCAAGCCGTCCACTAAAAGACAGCGCTCAACGCGCTGCCGGTTTTGCCTCGTGCGTTGGCACTTCAGTGGCTTGCTGCTCGGCCGCCTCCGGGCGCTCGTCTTCGCCGTCCGCCAGGCTGCCGTGTTCGTGGCTTTCCAGGGCGGCATAGGCGCTGCTGCAAAACAGCGAGTTCAGGCGCTTCATATCGGCAATCAGCTCCAGGTGCAGCGAACTGGTTTCGATGCTTTGCACCACCTGGTGGTGCAGACGGTACACATGGGCATGGGCCATCTGCCGTTCCTGGGCGCGGAAGCGGCGCTTTTCCCGCAGCAGCTGGCGGGCGCTATGGGGGTCGCCAGAGAGAAACACACTCAGGCCCAGGCGCAGGTTGCTGACCAACTGCTGAAGCATTTCGTTAAGCTCCTGCAGGCCAGCCTCGGAGAAGGAATGCTGCTGTGCGGTTTTCTGGTTCTGCACCTTGCCGAGCATGCGTTCGATCAGGTCGGCGGCTTGTTGCAGGTCGACACTCAGCTCGATGATCTCGGCCCAGCGCCGGCGGTCGTGGTCGCCCAACGCTTCGCCAGGCACCTGGGCCAGATAGAGTTTTACTGCGCTGTAGAGGGCGTCCACGTCGTCACCCAGGCGGCGCAGTTCTTTAGCCGCCAGCGGCTGCGGCCCGCGCAAAATCACCTGGAAGTGACCGAGCATGGTTTCCACCAGATCGCCCACCCGCAAGGTTTCCCGCACGGCGTTGTTAAGCGCCAGGCTGGGAGTGTCCAGGGCCGCCATATCCAGGTGGCGGGGCTTGGCCAAACCGTTTTCCAGTTGGCGGTCGGGCAGCAGCCAGTTGCAGAAGCGCGCCATCAGGTTAACCGTGGGCAGCATCAGCAGGCAGCGGCTGGTGTTGTAGGCCAGGTGAAACCCGATCACCAAGGTTTGCGGGCTCATTTTCAAGGTCGCCAGCCAGTGCACCAGCGGGTGGATAAAGGGGCTGATCAGCAGCAGGCCGATCACCTTGTACAGCAGGCTGCCAAGCGCCACGCGCCGGCCCGCTTCGGTCTGCATGCTGCTACTGAGCAGGGCCAGGATTCCGCTGCCGATATTGGCGCCAATCACCAGGCCCAGGGCCACCGGCAGGCTGATCAGGCCGGCAGCGGCCATAGTCGCGGTCAGCAGCACGGCGGCCAGGCTGGAGTAGGAAATCAGGGCAAACAGTGCACCAACCAGGGCATCGAGCAGCACATCGCCGGTCAGCGACTGGAACAGCACCTTGATGCCATGGGCTTCGGTAATCGGCAGTGCCGCCGTGACGATCAATTCCAGCGCCAGCACAATCAGGCCCAGGCCGATGGCCACGCGGCCCAGTTGCCCGGCACGGCTCTGCTTGCGCGAAAGAAAGAAAATTACGCCGAGGAAAATCAGCAGCGGCGACAGCCAGGACAAATCCAGGGTCAACACCCGCGCCATCAAGGCCGTACCGACATCGGCGCCGAGCATGATGGTCAGCGCCGGCGTCAGCGCCATCAGCCCCTGGCCCACAAACGAGGTCACCAGCAACGCGGTGGCATTGCTGCTCTGCACCATCGCGGTCACGCCGATGCCGGCGGCAAAGGCCAACCAGCGCGTGTTCATATTGTGGCTAAGGATTTTGCGCAGTTGCGAGCCGTACACCCTCAGGATGCCGGTACGTACGATATGGGTGCCCCAAATCAGCAGGGCAACGGCAGAAAGCAGATTAAGCAGGGTCAGCATAAGGCGGCCTCCCTGGCAGCGATTTATGAAACTGGCGTGACAGTTACGTTACCGGTAATGGGACCGGTCCGGCCCCCAAGTCGTTCGCTTTTTTCTTGCCCGCCATAGCTTTAGCTGTAGTTGGCGAACGCCAATGGCGCCAGTTTTTGCGCGCCATTTGCCGATCACGAACGTGCGCCCGAGCTGTTAACCTACGCCCCACTTCTGCAAGTGATGGCGCCCATGCTTACGCTCTACCACGCCCCCGATCTGGAAACCCTCGGCGAGTTGGCCACCACCCTGTTGGCCCAACCGCAGCGCGAGCCGTTTGCCCCCGCGTTGGTAGTGGTGCCGAGCCAAGGTATGGGCCGCTGGCTGACCCTGGAGCTGGCGCGCAAACAAGGCATTGCCATGCAACTGGATGTGCAGCTGCCGGCCAAATTTGTCTGGGAAATATCCCGTCTGGTGCTGGGCCAATTGCCGGAACAATCGGCGTTCTCCCCCACCAGCCTGACGTGGCGTCTGTATGACTGGCTGTGCGAGCCGGACAACCTGCAACAAGCCCCACGCCTGGCCCAGTACCTGGACGGTGGCGACGAGCGCCGGCGTTTGTCGCTGGCCGCACGTATCAGCGACGTATTCGACCAATACCTGCTGTACCGCGATGACTGGCTGGCCGCCTGGGAGCGCAACGAGCTGCTTGACCTGGGCACCGACGAAGCCTGGCAAGCCCTGCTCTGGCGCGAGCTGACCCGCGACGGCCACCCGCACCGCGCCCGTTTGCTCGAAGACCTGCTGCGCCGCCTGCACGACGCCACGCCGATCCCCGGGCTGCCCGAGCGCCTGCTGGTATTCGGCATCAGCAGCCTGCCGCCGCACCATATGCGCGTGCTGGAAGGCTTGGCCCGGCATGTCGAGGTGGTGATTTGCGCCCTTAACCCCTGCCGCGAAGCCTGGGGCGATATCCGCGATGTACGCGAGCTGGCGCGCCAGCCGGTGATCGCCAGCGCCACGGCGGCCGATGATTGGTACCTGGATGTCGGCCACCCGCTGCTGGCCAGCCTGGGCAAACAAGGGCGCGACTTTTTCGATGCCCTGTTCAGCTTGAGCGGCGAAGACATCGGCCTGTACTCCGACGATGCCGACCTGCACGACAGCTCCCTGCTGCGCGCCCTGCAAAACGACATCCTGCGCCTGCGCACCCGCAAGCCCGACGAGCGCCTGGCCCTGCGCGACGACGACCGCTCACTGGAAGTGCATATCGCCCACTCGCCGCTGCGCGAAGTGGAAATCCTCCATGACCAGTTGCTGGCCCGCTTTGCTGCCGACCCGACGCTGACGCCCGACCAGGTGGTGGTGCTGACCCCGGATATCGAACGCTACGCGCCCTATGTCGAGGCCGTGTTCGCCAGCCGCGACAGCCACGGCCGCGGGCCGCGCGCGCCGCGTATCCCCTTTAGCCTGGCCGACCGCAGCCTGCGCGCCGAGGTGCCGCTGATCGAAGCCTTTCTCGGCCTGCTGACGCTGGAACAAAGCCGCTTTGGCGCCGAAGAAATCCTCACCTGGTTGGAGCAACCCTCGATTGCCCGCCGTGCCGGTATCGAAAACGAAGACCTGCCGCTGCTGCGCGACTGGCTGCGCGAAGCCGGCGTGCGCTGGGGCCGGGATGCCGAACACCGGGTGCAACTGGGCTTGCCCGCCGACGCCGCCTTTACCTGGCGCCAGGGCCTGGACCGTTTGCTGTTGGGCTTTGCCGCGCCGCCGCAACTGGCCGGCGACGGTGCGCCGCTGCTGGGCGACACCTGGCCGCTGGATGCATTAGAGGGCGCGCGGGCGCAATTGCTGGGGCGCCTGGCTGGGTTTGTCGAGCAGCTCGCCACGCTGGCCGAAGACCTGCAACGCCCGCGCTCGCTGGCGGGCTGGGCCGAATCGCTGCAGCAACTGATCGACGAGCTGTTCGACGAGCGCGAGGCCGGCGACACCCTGCTGTTGCTGGCCAAGGCCTGCGCCGCGCTGAAGGAGCAGGCCGATGCCTCGGGCATCGAGCGGCCGCTGGAACTGGCGCTGGTGCGTCAGCAACTGACCGCCGCGCTGGAGCAAGGCAGCGGCGCCTCGGGCTTTCTCACCGGTGCGGTGACCTTCTGCACCATGGTGCCGATGCGCAGCCTGCCGTTTCGCCTGGTGTGCCTGCTTGGCCTGGACGACGGCGCACTGCCTCGGCGCACCCCGGCCGCCGGCTTTGACCTGATCAGCCAGCACCCCCGCCGCGGCGACCGCGCGCGGCGCCTGGACGACCGCTACCTGCTGCTGGAAATCCTGCTTTCGGCCCGCGATGCCCTGTACCTCAGCTACGTCGGCCGCGACCCACGCAATAACGCCGAGCTGCCGCCGTCGGTGCTGATCAGCGAAGTGCTGGAAGCCGTGGATTTAACGGCGGTGCCCGCGCACGGCACGGCTAGCAAACAGCTCACCATCGCCCACCCGCTGCAGCCCTTCGCTCCCGGCAACTTTGCCAGCGGTGCGCAGCGCAGTTACGCCGCGTCCTGGTTCCGCGCCGCCCAGCGCCTGGCCGAGCCCGCGCAAACCAGCGCCGCCGCGTTTGCCGGGCGCTTGCCCGAGCCGGATGCCGACTGGCTGCATATCGAGCCCTCGCAACTGCTGCAATGCTTCCGCCACCCGGCGCGTTTTCTCTTGGAACAACGCCTGGGCCTGCGCCTGGCTGACAGCGACGAAGCCCTGGCCAGCGACGAACCCTTCGCCCTCGAAGGCCCGGCGTGGCGCGGTTTGCGCCAACTGGCGCTGGAAGCGGTGGAGCGCGAATGGTCGCTTGAACAGGAGCGCGATATCGCCCGCGCCGCCGGTTGGTTGCCCACCGGTGAATTGGGCCAGGCCCTATGGGGCAAACTGCGCGGCCCGGTGCGCGCCTTTGCCCCGCGCCTGTTTGAAGCGCGCCCGGAAGAACAGGCACAGCCGCTGTTGGTGGATATCCAACTGGCTGGCGTACATATCCATGGTTGGCTCGACGGCGTCACCAGCAGCGGCCTGTTCGAATGGCGCCTGAATGCCCCCAGCGCCTGGGACCTGCCATCCTTCTGGCTGCGCCACGTACTGCTCAACCTGAGCGCCACGCCCGGCATCGCCCGCGAAAGCCTGCTGATATCCCCGGCGCAAGACTGGCAACTCGGCCCCCTGGCCAACCCACGCGAACTATTGGAGCCCTGGCTGCTGGCCTACCGCGAAGCCCTGTGCGAACCCCTGCCGCTGATGCTCAAAAGTAGCTACGGCTTTGCCGAAGGCCTGCTGAAACCCGGCCGCAAGGAACCACTGGAAGCCGCCCGCTACAAGGCCAAGGTCGCCTGGGAAGGCGCCGACTTCAGCCCCCTGCCTGGCGAAGCCCAAGACCCCTGGTACGCCCTGGCCTTCCGTGATCGCGAAGTGCTTGGCGAACGCTTCGAGGCACTGGCGCAGGAGCTGATAGTGCCGGCCCTGCAAGCCTTGGCGCCGGCTGGGGAAGATGAGGAATGAGCTGCCATGGATGGGTTGGCAATTGCTTTAAAGGACTAGAGCCATGCTGGATGTGCTAACTGCTGACAGCCTGACTGAGCTGGCCGAAACGGTGGAGCTGGAGTGCAAACTCGCTCAAGGCCAAGACGGCAAAGGCGAGTTGCCGAAAGATTTCTGGCCGACCTACTCGGCGTTCGCCAATACCGACGGTGGCCTGGTTGTGCTGGGCTTGCGCGAAAGAGAGCGTCGTTTCAGCGTGGCGGGTTTAGTCAACATCGAGAAAATCCGAACCGATCTCTTCAATACGCTGAACAACCCCAGCAAGGTCAGCGTCAACCTGCTTACCGATGCCGATGTCACCGTGCGCTTGCTGGACGGTAAGCAGGTTTTGCTCGTCAACGTGCCGCCGGCCACACGTAAACAACGACCGGTATTTCTCAACGGCCATCCCATCGGCAACACCTATCGCCGGCTGCATGAAGGGGATCGGCGCTGCGATGAAGAAAGCGTCAAACGCATGTTCGCTGAACAAGTGGAGGATTCGCGCGACGAGCGAATTCTTAGCCAGTACGGGTTAGACGATATCGAGCCCGATAGCCTGCGCATTTATCGGCAGATGCTGGCCGACCGCAAACCCAACCACCCTGCACTCGAACACCAAGGTACGGACTTTCTACGCCAGATTGGTGGCTGGCGCCGCGACCGCGCCACTGGAAATGAGGGCCTTACGCTGGCGGGGCTGCTGATGTTCGGTCGCTGGCTGTCCATTCAGGAAGCGATGCCCCATTACTTTCTGGATTACCAGGAGCAGTCGCATGCGGAAAGCGAGACTCGCTGGACCGACAGACTGGTGCCAGACGGCACCTGGTCCGGCAACCTGTTCGATTTTTACCGTCGGGTCTATCCCAAGCTGACCGAAGAATTGAAAGTGCCGTTTACGCTCAAGGGCGGCCAGCGCCAGGACGACACGCCGGTGCACGAAGCCTTGCGCGAAGCGCTGGTTAACACCTTGGTGCATGCCGATTACACCGGCCGCGCCCCCATTCAAGTCGTCAAACGGGCAGACCTGATTGCCTTCCGCAATCCCGGCGGTCTGCGCTTACCGTTGGAGCAGGTGCTGCAAGGCGGCGTCAGTGACTGCCGGAATCGGCTGATGCACCAGATGTTCCTGCTGATCGGTTTGGGCGAACGCGGGGGCTCCGGCGTACCCAAAATTTACAGCGGCTGGCGCAGCCAGCATTGGCGGCCTCCAGCGCTTTATACCGAAGTCGACCCCGAACAAACCCGGCTTGAGCTGCGTATGCTCGACCTGTTGCCCGCCGGCACGGTGGAGCAATTGCAAGCGCGTTTCGGTGCTCCCTTCGACCATCTTGAGCATGCGGCTCGGCTGATTCTGGCAACCGCCGCCATTGAGCGAGTGGTCAACCATGGTCGTCTGTTGGAAATCTGCGGCACCCACGCCCACGATCTCAGCCTGCTGCTGGCACGAATGGTACGAGACGGTTGGCTGATGGCAGAGGGGCGCTCACGAGGACGGTTTTATTACCTTCCTGGGGAACGCCTGCCGACGCCCGAACAAGTGTTTGCCATTGCACCTAGCTCCGAACATAAGCCTCGGAGCTCCGAACATAAGGGGCAAAATAGCGGCTCGAGCTCCGAACATAAGAGCCAGAGCTCCGAACATAATGCTTCAAGCTCCGAACATAAGAACCCGAGCTCCGAACATAGCAGCGTGCAATTGGCCCAACGGGACGCCGACGGCTGCCTGCTCAGTGAACATGTGGATGCACCATTGATCGATTCGTTGGACGAGTTGAACGATGAGCTGTGGATATACCTGCACGGGCTGTCCGAAGAACCTCGTCAACGCTTACGGATGCAACCTGAGCGCATGCGAGAGGTGATTTCCCTGCTGTGTAACGACCACTACCTGACGCTTAACGTGTTGGCTGAATTGCTCGGTCGCAGTGCGGATGCCTTGCGCCAGCAATACCTCAACGCCATGGTTAAAAAGCGGCAGATTCAGCTCGCCTTTCCTTCCAAACCGACCCACATTCTTCAGGCTTACAAGGCCACCCGCTCAGGAACCAGCGATGAGTCTTGACCTGCACACCTCCTCCTTCACCGGCCGCTCGCTGATCGAAGCCAGCGCCGGCACCGGTAAAACCTGGACGCTGACCGCGCTGTACGCGCGCCTGCTGCTGGAGCGGCAGTTGAGCGTGGGGCAGATTCTGGTGGTGACCTATACCACCGCCGCCACCGCCGAGTTGCGCGAGCGCATCCGTGCGCGCCTGGCGGAGTTGCTGGCGGTGTATGAGGGCACGCCGAGCACGGATGATTTTCTTACCCGCCTGCATGCCCAGCACCCGGGCGAGGATGCGCGGCGTCGGCTGCTGCTGGCGGTGCATGGGTTTGATGAGGCGGCCATCTTCACCATCCACGGCTTCTGCCAGCGCGCCTTGCAGGACGCAGCCTTCGAGGCCGGTGGCGATTTTGATAGCGAGCTGGCCAGCGATGACCGCGAGGTGCTGGATGCCTTGCTCACCGACACCTGGCGCCATGAATTGGCGGCCGCCGATCCGGCCTGGGCGCGCTTTCTGGCGAAGAAGAAAATTACCCCTGGGGTGCTGCGCCAGCGCCTGCGGCCGCACCTGGGCAAACCCTATCTGCGCATCGAGCCGCGTCTTGATGAAGCGGCCCCAGCCACCGATGAACTGGCCGCCGCCAGCCAGGCCTGGAATGCGGCGGCCGAGTTGTGGCGGCGCAGTGGCTATGCCTGGATCGAGCAGTTGCAGGAGCATGGCGGGCTTAGCCAGAGCACCCATAAGCTGGCGAAATTCCCGCTGTGGTCAGCCGAGCTGGACAGCTATTTCGCCGACCCCGCCGCGCTGTTCGAAGTGCCCACGGGGCTGGAAAAACTTACTGCCAGCGCCCTGCACAAGGCCACGAAAAAAGGCCACGACGCGCCCGTCAGCGCCATTGCCGATGCCTTCGACACCTTGCTGCTGGCGATTGCCGATGCCTTGCCGGCTGGCGAGCAACGCCTGATTGCCTTGCAGGTGCGTCTGCTGGACAAGCTCAATGCCGAGCTGCCGGCCCGCAAGGCGGCGCAGCGGATGCTGGCCTTCGATGACTTGCTCAATCGCCTGAACGAAGCACTGCATGGCCCGGCCGGTGATGCCCTGGCGCTGACCTTGCGCACGCGTTACCCGCTGGCGCTGATCGACGAATTCCAGGACACCGACCCGGTGCAGTACCAGATCTTCGATCGGGTGTATCAGGACGGCAGCGACCTGTGTTTTGTCGGCGACCCCAAGCAAGCGATCTACGCCTTCCGTGGCGCCGACCTGGCGACCTATCTCAAGGCCCGCGAAGCGGCCGAGCGGCGCTACGACCTGCCGTTCAACTACCGCTCCACCGCCGAGCTGATTGCCGCGCTCAATCTGTTGTTTGCCCGCCCGCAACCCTTTGCGGTCGATGGGCTGGACTATCCGCCGGTAAAAGCCGGGGTGAAATCGCGCTCGCAGCTGGTGCTGCCGGCGGGCAACGAAGCGCCGCTGTCCTTGGTCTGGCTGGGCGATGAGCCGTTGAACAAGGGCCGCGCCGATACCCTGGTGGCGCTGGACACCGCGCAGCGGATCGCCACCTTGCTGGCCGCCAGCGCCCAGGGCCAGGCGTACTTCGATAAAGAAGGCGAACACACCCCGCTCAAGGGCGGCGATATTGCGGTGCTGGTGTCCAACCACCGGCAGGCGTCGGAGGTCGCCGAGCAATTGCTCGCCCGTGGCGTACCGAGTGTGCGCCGGGGTAACCAGAGCGTCTGGCACAGCGAAGAAGCCGCCGAGCTGGCGGCAGTGCTGGCCGCCTACGCCGAACCGGGCCGTGAAGGGGTGCTGCGCTATGCGCTGTCCACCCGTTTGCTCGGCCGCGATGCCCTGCAACTGGCGCGTTGCCAGGACGATGAACGTGCCTGGGACCGCGAGCGCGAAGACGCCGAGCTGTATCACCAACTCTGGCAGCAGCACGGTTTTATGCGTGCGTTCCGCGCCTGGCTGGACCAGGAGCAAGTGGCCGAGCGCCTGCTGGCCGCCGCCGATGGCGAGCGCCGGCTGACCAACCTGCTGCATTTGGCCGAGCTGCTGCAGAGCGAAAGCCAGCAGCGCCCCGGCCTGGAACCGCTGCTGGCGTGGCTCAATGCCCAGCGCGGCAGCGAAGGCGCCGGTGAAGATGCACTGCTGCGCCTGGAAAGCGATGCCGAGCGCGTGCAGATCGTGACCATCCACACCAGCAAGGGCCTGGAATACCCCTTGGTGTTCTGCCCGTACCTGTGGAATGGCCGGCTGCTTGGCCAGCACAAGGACAGCGCCAATTGCCACGACGATGACGGCCAGCCGCTGCTGGATATGGGAAGCGCCCAGCTCGACGTACACCTGCAGCGCGCCCGTGAAGAAGTGTTCGCCGAACAATTGCGCCTGGCCTATGTGGCGCTGACCCGCGCTCGCGACCGCCTATGGCTGCACTGGGGCCCGGTGGCGGTGCCCGCGCCGGTGAAAAAAACCGGCTTGCTGCCCGAGGAAGGCCTGCACAGCAGCGCCCTCGCCTGGTTGCTGCATGGCCGCGAGTTGGCCGGCGCCGATCCGTTGGCCGAACTGGCTGGGCATTTAAATGAGGCCGGTGGCGCTGCGTTGGCGAATGAGGTGGACGCTTTGGTGGCGGTTAGCGATGGCACCTTCGCCCGCGTGCCGCTGCTGAATAACGAGGCCAATGCCGCTGGCGAGCAACGCGCAGCAGCGCCGGAGCAGCTGGGCCAATTTGAGCGCAGCTTGCACAGTGCCTGGCGCATCGGCAGCTTCTCCGGTCTGTCGGCCGGTATGCATATGGAAGCGCCGGATCGCGACAGCCTGAGCATTCCCGATGCCAGCGACCCTGGCCTGGGTTTCTTTGCCTTTCCCCGTGGCGCCCGCGCCGGTACCTGTTTGCATGCGGTGCTGGAGGACTGGGCACGCGGCAAAGGCGAGCTGCCGCTGCTGGTGGAAGAAGCGCTGACCGACCATGGCCTGTCCCGCGACTGGACCGAGCTGGCTGCCGCCCATTTGCAGCAGGTGCTGAACAGCGACCTGGACGGCCATGGCCTGACCCTGGCCAGCCTGGTATCGGCGCGACGTTTGCCGGAGTTGGGCTTTACCTTCCCGGTGGCCAACCTGGATGTGCAGCGCCTGCGCGAGTTGCTGGCCGACCCGCAATACGGCTTGGCCGAACCGATGCGCGAGGCGGCGCAGCGCCTGGAGTTCGACAGCCTGCAAGGCTTTCTCAAGGGCTTTATCGACCTGACCTTCGAGCATAAAGGCCGCTGGTATATCGCCGACTACAAATCCAACTGGCTGGGCCCCGATGCCAGTTACTACAGCGGCGAACGCTTGCTCCAGGCCCTGGCCGGCGAGCACTACTACCTGCAATACCTGATCTATCTGGTGGCGTTGCGGCGCTTTTTGCGTCAGCGCCTGGCCGACTTTAGCGATGAGCAATTGGGCGGCGCGTACTACCTGTTTTTGCGCGGCATGCCGACTGCTGGGGTGTATTTCTCCCGCCCAGCCGACCACCTGCTGGACGCCCTCGACCACCTGTTTGACGGGGTGCAGCCATGAGCCTTGCAACGATGCCTCTTGGCCCGCTGGAGCGCGCCTTTGTCGCCAGTCTGCAGCGCCTGGACGAACAGGCCAGCGAGGCGGTGCTGGTGGCGGCGGCGTTGGCCTGTGGCGCGTTGGTCAACGGCGATGTCTGCCTGCTGTTGCGCCGCTGGGCCGGGCAGCGCGCCTGGCCGGAGGTTAACGGCGGCATCCAATTGCCTGCCTTGGAAACCTGGGCTGCGCAGTTGCAGGCGTCATCGCTGGTGGGTGAACCCGGCGCCTTTGCGCCGCTGATTCTCGACGGCGAGCGCCTGTACCTGGCCCGCTATCACCATTACGAAACACAGTTGGCCGAGCAGTTGCTGGCCCGGGGCAATGCCAACCCCGAAGTGGACGAAGCGCGGCTGGCCGAAGGCCTGGCCCGCTTGTTTGCGCGCAACAACACCCAGGCCGGGCCGGACTGGCAGCGCCTGGCGGCAGCCCAGGCCGTGCGGCGCAACCTGGCGGTGATTTCCGGCGGCCCCGGCACCGGCAAAACCACCACCGTGGTGCGCCTGTTGGCGGCCCTGCTGGAACAACCTGGCGGTGAACGCCTGGCCATTGGCCTTGCCGCGCCAACCGGCAAGGCCGCGGCGCGGATGGCCGAGGCCATTCGTAATGCCAAGGCCGAGCTACCGGTCAGCGACGCCATCAAAGCCGCCCTGCCGGAAGAAGCGCGCACCCTGCACCGCCTGCTGGGCAGCCGTGGCGATAGCCCCAAGGTGCGCCATCACGCCGCGAGTCCCTTGCCGCTGGATGTACTGGTGGTGGACGAAGCCTCGATGGTCGACCTGGCCCTGATGGCCAAGTTGCTCGACGCCCTGCCCGCCAATGCACGGCTGATTCTGCTGGGCGACAAAGACCAACTGTCGGCCGTGGAAGCCGGCGCCGTATTTGCCGAACTGTGCGAAGGCCGCGGTTTTAGCGCCGAGACGGCCGCCAGCTTGCAGCGCCTGACCGGGCAACCGGTGCAGGCGCAAACACCGGGTTCACGGCTGGGCGATGCGGTGGTGCTGCTCACCCATAGCCATCGTTTTGCCGGCGACAGCGGTATTGGCGAACTGGCGCGGCGGATCAACAGTGGCGACGCGGCCGGCACCTTGAACCTGCTGAAAGAACAACGCAGCGACCTCACCTGGCAAGCCGCGCCTACGCCCAACGCCTTGCTCGACCGTCTGGAACAGGGCTACGCGCCCTATCTCGCCGCTGCCCGTAACGGCGATGTGGCCGCCACATTCGTCGCTTTTAATGGCTTTCGCGCGCTGACCGCACAGCGCCAGGGCGCCTGGGGTGTGGAAGGGATCAACGAAGCGCTGGAAGCGCGGATCAAACGGCGCTTTAGCCTGCCGAGCCGCGAGCGCTGGTACCCGGGACGGGCGATTATGGTGCGGCAGAACGATTACGCCCTGGGCCTGTTCAACGGCGATATCGGTATCTGCCTGGCCAGCGACAACGGCTTGCGGGTGTTTTTTGAAAGTGCCGGCGAAAACGAACCCACCTTCCGCGGGTTTTCCCCGGCGCGCCTGCCCAGCCATGACAGCGCCTTTGCCATGACCGTGCATAAAAGCCAGGGCTCGGAGTTCAGCGAAGTGCTGCTGGCGCTACCGGATACCGCCAGCCCGTTGCTCACTCGGTCCTTGTTCTACACCGGGATTACTCGCGCCAAACACAAGGTGGACATCTGGGGGTTGGCGGAGCGGTTGAGGGTGGATGGAGTTGTGGAGACACCGGCGCCAGTTGTAGCGCCGAAGGGCGATCAGGATCAGTTGAGTTTGTTCTGACGGCTTCTTTCGGCACGCGATTCTGGATCCCCGCGTGCGCGGGGATGACGGTGGAAATCTGAAATATCTCCGTCATCCCCGCGAAAGCGGGGATCCAGAATGTGGCAGGAGTACGCCATTCCCCCGCGCAAAAAAAACGGGACCTCAAAGGCCCCGTCGTTTTATCCACAGGGCCCAATCACTCCCCCGGAATATCCTTGCGCAGCTTCACCGCCTCGCCTTTCTTGCGGTCGCGCGCCGAGCGCATCTTGATATTGATCACTTCCACCGCCAGCGAGAACGCCATGGCGAAGTACACATAGCCTTTAGGCGCATGCACGTCGAAAGCTTCGGCGATCAGCACGGTACCGACCATGATCAGGAAGGACAGCGCGAGCATCTTCAACGACGGGTGCTTGTCGATAAAGTCGCTGATGGTGCCGGCGGCCAGCATCATCACCATCACGGCCACGACGATGGCGGCGATCATTACCGGCACATGGGAAACCATGCCGACGGCGGTGATCACCGAGTCCAGCGAGAACACGATGTCGATGATGGCGATCTGGATGATGGTGCCGATAAAACCGCCGCCCATGCCCTTGGGCTCGTCGCCGGTTTCGTCTTCACCTTCCAGGCTCTGGTACATCTCGGTGCTGCTTTTCCACAGCAGAAACAGGCCGCCGAAAAACAGGATCAGGTCACGCCCGGAGAAGCCCTGGCCCATCACGGTAAACAGGTCGGCGGTCAGGCGCATGACCCAGGTAATGGACAGCAACAGCAGGATACGGGTGACCATGGCCAGGGCCAGTCCGAAGAAGCGGGTTTTCGGCTGCATGTCTTTGGGCATGCGGCTGACCAGGATCGAAATCATGATGATGTTGTCGATCCCCAGGACGATTTCCAGCGCCGTCAGGGTAAAAAATGCGATCCAGATTTCCGGGCTGGTCAGCCATTCCATTTACAACGTCCTCTCAATTTCTATAAGCGGCGCCGTAGGAGCCAGCTTGCTGGCTCCTACGGGGGGTTACGTAGGTTAACCGCCGAACAGCGGGAAGGTTCCCAGCAGCAGTGCGGCGACAAGGATACACAGGCAAACCAGAACTGCCCATTTCAAGGTGAAGCGCTGGTGGTCGCCAAATTCGATACCGGCCAGGCCCACCAACAGGTAAGTGGACGGCACCAATGGGCTAAGCAAATGCACCGGTTGGCCAACGATAGACGCTCGCGCCATTTCCACCGCGCTGATGCCGTAGTGGCTGGCCGCCTCAGTAAGCACCGGCAATACGCCGTAGTAGAAGGCGTCGTTGGACATAAAAAAGGTAAACGGCATGCTGACCACGGCGGTGATCACCGCCAGGTACGGGCCCATGGCAGTCGG
>JBCECW010000002.1:17021-18805 GCA_039207785.1 Pseudomonas sp.
CGCCTCTGGAATCACTGCCAGCAGGCTCTTGGACATGGCGTCGACCATGCCGGTTCCAGAAAGAATGCCGGTGAAAATCCCCGCCGCGAAAATCAGCCCGACCACCGCCAAGACGTTGGCCGAGTGCGCCGCGACGCGGTCTTTCTGCTGCTGCAGGCACGGGTAGTTGACGATCATGGCGATGCCGAAGGCCAGCATAAACAGCACCGGCAGCGGCAGCAGGCCTTTGATCAGGGCGACCATCAGGACCACGGTAAGGGCCGCGTTAAACCACAGCAGCTTGGGCCGGCGCGCCTCGGGAAACTGCGACACGCTGATTTCGCCACCCTCGCCCGCCACCGCATCACCGGGCAAATGCAGCTCCCCCAGGCGCGCGCGCTCGCGTTTGCCGTAGAAATAGGCGATGGCCAGAATTGCCAGCACACCGGCGACCATGGCCGGGATCATCGGTACAAAAATATCCGAGGGGTCGACATGCAAGGCGCTGGCAGCCCGCGCCGTCGGCCCGCCCCAGGGCGTCATGTTCATCACCCCGCCGGCCAGGATAATCAGGCCCGCCATAATCCGCGGGCTCATGCCCAGGCGCTGGTACAGCGGCAGCATGGCGGCCACGCAGATCATATAGGTGGTAGCGCCGTCGCCATCCAGCGACACCACCAGGGCCAGCACGGCGGTGCCCACCGACACTTTCAGCGGGTCGCCTTTGACCAGCTTGAGAATCTTGCGCACGGCCGGGTCGAACAGGCCGGAGTCGATCATCAGGGCAAAGTAGAGGATGGCGAACATCAGCATCACCCCGGTGGGGGCCAGCTTGGTGATGCCTTCGAGCATCATCGGGCCGATCTCGCCGGCAAAGCCGCCGACGATGGCATACACGATGGGGATGATGATCAGGGCAATCAGCGCCGACAGGCGTTTGCTCATGATCAGGTACATAAAGGTAATAACCATGGCGAAGCCAAGGAGGGTCAACATAGCGGTTCTCCGGGTAGCAGCGGACGGCGTCGGTAACGAACGGGCTTAGCGGCGGGCGCGCGGGGGACGGAGAACGGGGGTACGGAAGGCGGAACGGAACATGGCAATCACCACTTTTTATTGTTGGACGTCGCCGGTCCGCGCAAGGCGGCCGGCAGCCGGTCAGGTGCCGGCAGTGGCGGGATGCTAAGGGGCGAAACTTTCAGCCAGCTTTCAGTGGGTGAAAGCGGATGGGCGGTTAGCCGAGCAGAGTGAGGACCAGCATGAGACTCGCAGCAGCCAACAGGGTTTGCAGGGTGATAATGCCGGCCATCAACTGGCTGTCGCCGCCCAGTTGGCGGGTCAGCACATAGGATGTGGGCGCGGTAGGCAGGGCGAAAAACAGAATCAGCACGGCACTGGGTAGCGGTGGCAGCGCCAAGCCACGGGCCACGCCATAGGCCAGCAGCGGCATCAACAGCAGGCGCACGGCACAGTTCCAACCCAGCGCCGAGGCTTCACCGGCCAACTGCTGTGGCCGCAGTGCGGCGCCGACGCAAAGCAGGCCCAAAGGCAAACTGGCGACGGCCAGCAGATTGAGCAAACGGTCGCAGCCACCCGGCAGGCCGATACCCAGCAGATTGACCAGGGCACCGGCGGCGCACGCGAGGATCAGTGGGTTGCGGATAATCGGCAGCAACAGGCTGCGGCCACTGACGCCCTGCTCGGCGGTCAACGCTCATACCGACAACAGGTTTACCGCCGGCACCATCATCGCCAGCATCAACGCGGCCAAGGTCAGGCCATCCTTGCCATACAAGGCGCCAACA
>JBCECW010000002.1:18815-25924 GCA_039207785.1 Pseudomonas sp.
CTTGCACAGCAGCAGCGCCAGCCAGGCAATGCCCAAACCCAACAGCACCGCCAGGGCCAGGCGCGGCAATGCCGGATCACCCAGCGGAGCGGTGGCCAGGTTGCTGAATAGCAGGGCAGGAAACAGCACGAAGTAGTTCAAGCGCTCGGCGGTTGGCCAGAATTCATCGCCGGCAAAGCGCAGGCGGCGCAGGGCGTAACCGCCAACGATCAAGGCAAACAACGGCCACAGGGCCAACCACAACTCCAACACGGCACAGTCTCTTTTGCGCGTAAGCCCGCATCTTGCGCAGCCGGCGTGGCCGGTGCAAGGCGCAGCATGGCCGACTAGGCTTGCAGGCGCATACAGGAGCGCGACCATGACCGACATCCATACCGGCGGCTGCCAATGCGGCGCCCTGCGTTATCGCTTTAACGCCCCGCTTACGGATATTGCCCACTGCCATTGCACCATCTGCCGACGTACCACCGGCGGCATCGTTACCACCTGGATCACCGTGCCGCTGGAGCGCTTCGAATGGCTGCAAGGCAGCGCGCAACGCTTTATGTCTTCGCCCGGGTGTACCCGTTCGTTCTGCGGGCAGTGCGGGGCGCAGCTGGCCTTCTTTACTGACGAGGCGCCGCAAAGCCTGGATATCACCATCGCCACCCTCGACCACCCGGAGCTGGCCAGGCCTGATCGGCATATCTGGGTGACCACGCGGTTGCCGTGGCTGCATCTGGATGAGCAGTTGCCCAGTGAAGAGGGTGAAGCTTAAGAGCCGGTGCGCGGAGCGCACCCTACGGATTCGGCGTGTACGAGGCGCCCCAAGGCCGGCGCGGTATCGTAGGGTGCGCTCCGCGCACCAACGCGTTACGGAAGGATCAGCCCGCCCGAGGCTTTATGCAGCGCGCGCAAATGCTCGCTGAGCTGCTTGAGGTTGACGTCAATGGCGTCCAGCTCGGCCAGGCGCGCCGGTTCGAGCAGCGCGCGCACCTGGCCGTCGAGGTCGTCGCTCAACTGGCGTAGTTGTTTTTGCCGGCTATCACTTTCCTGCTGCAAGTGCTGCCACTCGCCCGCCTGCGGCAGACCGTAACCGCCATCCAGTAGCTCGGCCGGGCGGCTAAGAAAGCCGCTGTTGGCGAGGATTTTCTCCAGGGTTTTACCCGCCGGGCCAGAGCTGCCATCGGCCAGTGCCTTGCTACTCAGGTAGCGGCGTTTGAGTTCGTCCTGGGCCAATAACAACTGACGGCGTTGCGCGGCTTGCTCCAGCAACAACATGGCCGCGCTGGCACGCAGATCGGCCTGTTCAAACCAACTGCGGCGTTCGCTGGCGGGCAGGCTGATCCACTCGTCCACGGCCTTTTGCTCGATGGGCATACGCGCTTTCAGCACATCGAACATGGCCTGGTAGCGGTCGCGAAAGGAGTCAAAACGGTAGCCGCGGCGCAGGGCTTCGCTGCGATCATCCAGCACGCTGACATCGGCCAGCCCGCGCCCGGCCAATACCTCCAGCAAACCGTTGGGCATGATGCTGTCGAGGTTTTGCAGCTGTGCCTCGGCGCTGCCGGCGCGCAGCAGCTTGAGGGTTTCCACCGCGCAGTTATTGGACAGGAAGTAGTAATTGCCGTCGTAGTTCCAATGCTGCTCGGCGGCATGCTCCACCAGCGCCTCAAGCTGCGGGCGGTCGAGCTTCAGCGGCACCGACACCAGGCCGCGCAACTCGACCTTGGTGTATTCCTCGATCACCTGACTGAGCGGCAGCACAAACAGGCGCGAGGGGTAGACGCCGGTCAGGCCGTCCCAGCTGGACAGCTGCAAGTCGCCGACAAAGGCGCGGTAGGACAGCACCAGGTGCTGTTCCATATCCAGGCGGCAATCCGGGCCACGGGGCCGCCCGGGCGCGCAGATCACCAGGCGTAACATGCTATGGCCCCAGCGGCTGGCCCACTCGTCATTCGCTTCGGCGAGCAGGTAGTCCACGGCGTAGACCCGCTCAGGATCGAGCTTGCCCAGCGGCTGGCGGGCAAAGTCGCGGCCGGCGTTCAAGTAGGCGAAGGTGCTGGGGCAGGGTTCGGCATTGGCCGGCGCCCAGCCATCAAACTGCTCGCGGTAGTAGCGATACAGCGCCGGGCGGCGACAGGCGTAAGCCGGGTCGAGGAGGAAGTACTCCATATTCACGGCGACAAATTCGCGCGGATTACTTAGCTCATAGATATCGGGGCTACGCGCGACCTGGCCGTTTTTTGCCTCGCGCTCGCCCCGGCGGCCAACGTATTGCTGCCAGCCGGCCAGATCGAGCAGGCGCGGGTCGTCACTAAGGGTAAAACGCCGGGCGCTCTGACCACGGCAATCGTCCATCTGGCCGACCAGGCCCTGGGACTTTTCCTGACGCTGGCAGCGCAGTAGCAGGGTGCGTTCAGCGGGCAACCACAGGCGCGCGCGGTCGTAGATATGGGTGAGTTCGTGCAGCACGGTTGCCAGCAGTTCCTGGCGCACGGTGCCGTGGGGGCGATTGGTTTTGCGAGTTGCGGCCGTGCCGTCGGTAAGGGCGGGGAGCAGCGTCTGGTTCAACACCAGGTGCGTAGGACTGCGGGCCTGGCCGTAGGCATTGGTATCGAGGGAGTCGGTCCAGCTGACGCGCACCTGGCGATCCAGACGCTGCACAAAGGCGGGCGGTAATTTGCCCAGGGCTTCATCGAGCAGCACCTGGCTGGCTTGCTGCTGGCTGGCACTCAGGCCTTGGCTATCGAGCTCAAGGCGCAGTTGCGCCTGGGCCAGGCTGGCGCCGCACAGCAGCGCCGCGCTCAGCAGCCAGGCGCGCAGGGGGCTCACAGAGCGAGGATGGCTTCGGCCAGGGTTTGGTCGCTGGCATCGCGGGCTTCCGGCACGCGGTTGCGCAGGGTGCTGAACGCCGCTTCCAGCTGGGCGCCGCGAATGGCGCCTTCGCTGGCGACAAAGCTGGCGGCGTCGTCGCGGGCTTCGAGCACGACCTTGGAATCGCGCACCGAGGTGGTGGTGTCGGAGGTGAAGTCGATGCTGCGGCCGAAGGCGCGCACGATGATTTCACTGGTGGCAACCAGCGTGTGGGCCTCAGCGACGCCGGTGGTGATCAATAAGGCGAAAGCGGCGAGCGAAAGCGAACGGCGCATAGGAAATCTCCGAAACAGATGCGGGTAATAGTCACTGGAACTGTTGGACGAAATTGTGTGGCGCCAGTTCCAGCCATTTATGGCTATTTGATGGCGGCCACACAGCGCCCCTGCCAGCGGGCGCCAAGGCTAGCCGAAGGCGCCGCGCGGGGCCAGCGTTTAGCCCGCATTCTGTGGCTTAGAGCACCAGAATCGATTGCGCCAATTGCAGGTCGCTGCGGGCCTGGAGCTGGGGTGCTTTTTCGCGGATATGAATCAGCGCCGCTTCCAACCGGGCGCCACGGATATCGCCATGGCTGGCGACAAAGCTGGCGGCGTCGTCACGGGCGGCCAGCACGATCTTGTCGTCACTGAACGAGCCGGAAATATCCGAGGTGATATTGGATGTGCCTTTGAGCGCACCGACCGTGGCATCGGTGGTGTAGACAAAGCTGGTGGCCGAGGCGCTGGTGGCAAGGGCCAGCAAGGTTGCAGCACTGAGCAGGCGCAAGGTGGTCATGGCGGGAACTCCGGGTGAGTGCGGGGGTGTATCGGGGATTAGCCTAGCGCAGCGGTGGCGCTTGGGTGGGTGTGAGGGGGAATGGGGGAGAAGGTTCGCGGGGGGTGGGGATTTATGAGAGATCGGCGTGGTCTGTGGCCCTCACCCCTAGCCCCTCTCCCGTAAACGGGAGAGGGGGATCTGATCGCGTCCGTCGTGGTAACTCGGTTAAGCCCCCTCTTCCGCTTGCGGGAGAGGGCTGGGGTGAGGGCCGACAGCAACACCTCACTCCCGCCAAAACGGCTTTTCCAACTCCATATCCCGATCACACGCACTGATCCCGGCATCGGCCAGTTGCCGATCATCCAGGCGCGCCAGTTGCCGGCGGGTGCGGGCATTACGGCGCCAAATGGTAATGGCGGCCACCAGGCGTAGCAGCCAATGGTTGGGGGTGGCAGGCAAAGCCGGTTGGCTGGCAGTGGGGCTAAGGGTGCGATCCATGGCACGGTCCTTCTCGCGTAAACGCGAGTTCTGGGTATGGGGAAACAGAGTGCCCCGCTAGCGCCTCGGTCCGTCAGTTACAGCCAGGTAAAATTGTATTGCTGCAATTTCGTTTTTTCTAAAACTGTACCGCTACTTGTGCCGATAGCTGTATGCGCCTCAGAAACAGTTGAAGCCAGAACGACGAAGCCCGCCGGCAGTCTCCTGCGGCGGGCTTCGTTTTCTACAATTCGGTGGCTGATGCTCTAACGACGTGCTTCAGCCAGATACAACAGTTAACGCCAGAACGGCTTGCTCAGCTCGGCGAAGCGCTGGGCTTCACTGATACCGGCGTCGGCCAGCAGGCGTGGATCCAGGCGGGCCAACTGATGGCGGCTGGACATACGGCGTTGCCAGAGCACCAGGTTAGCGACGATGCGCAGTGGCAGTGCAGCTTGAGGGTTCGAACGTTGGCTTACGAATTCGGAACTGAGGGTACGTTCCATGATGTGCTTCCTTCCGCTTATGGCGGCATTGGTTATTTAACTGAGGCATATGTTGCGCCTCGCACAGCTGACCTTGTAGTCACAGTTCTTTGAAATTGTGCTGGTAGTGGGAAGTTTCCACACAAACTGTTTTATCCATAACGGTGCAAACTGTACTGGTTTGCCCATAATTGGGGCGTTTTTACTCAGAAAATCCTGTCTAACTTGCCAGCTTTCCTTACAGACTTCGCCACCGACCAGTACAGTTTCAGTTTCTTGAAAGGTGTTTTCCCTGTTGTGCACGGCGGAAAACAGATTTTCTCGGGTTTTGCCGTAACTGTGCAGGTGACCACACCCCAACACCCCCACCTAGAAATTGCGCAATCACCGCTCGCATAAGCAGCAGGCAATAAAAAAGCGCAACAGACTGAATGCGTGTTGCGCTTTTCTGTGGCTTTTAGCCGATTAGGCCAACTTGGCCTCCGGAGCCTGCGGCCAGAGCATATGGCCGTTTTCCTCCAAATTGATGTGCCACTGTAATGCCTCGCGTAACAGATGTGGGGTGTGGCCGCCCTTGGCGCATGCCGCCGCGAAGTACTGATTCAATGCATCGCGGTAGTCGGGGTGCACACAGTTGTCGATCACCGCCCTCGCCCGCTCGCGTGGCGCCAGGCCACGCAGGTCCGCCAGGCCCTGTTCGGTTACCAGGATGTCGACGTCATGCTCGGTGTGGTCCACATGGCTGACCATCGGCACCACACTGGAAATCGCCCCGCCCTTGGCAATCGACTTGGTGACGAAGATCGCCAGGTGCGCGTTGCGGGCGAAGTCGCCGGAGCCGCCGATGCCGTTCATCATCTTGGTGCCGCCGACATGGGTGGAGTTGACGTTGCCATACAGGTCGAACTCCAGCGCCGTGT
This sequence comes from Pseudomonas sp., assembly GCA_039207785.1. Classification (GTDB taxonomy): domain Bacteria; phylum Pseudomonadota; class Gammaproteobacteria; order Pseudomonadales; family Pseudomonadaceae; genus Aquipseudomonas. Next base: position 24,310 of record JBCECW010000002.1, read on the forward strand.
TGATCCCGATAATGCCCAGGCGCCGTACCACTTCCGGGTGGTTGGAAATTTCCTGCGGGCGCAGCACCAGCTTGTCTTTGTACTGCTCGAGGTTGCCGAACACATCGGCATTGCGCCGCTGCGACAGGGTGATGGAGCTGCCCGAGGCAAAGCGCAGCTTGCCGGCGTCGATCAGGTCGAACGTCGAGTCCTGCAGCACTTCGGAGTACATGGTCAGGTCGTGGAACGGCGACTCGATCAGGCCACACATCACCGCGTTGGCAATGCTGCCGATACCGGCCTGCAATGGGCCCAGGCTGTCGGTCATGCGCCCGGCGGCCACTTCGCGCTTGAAGAAGTCGATCAGGTGGTTGGCGATGCCCTGGGTATCGGCATCCGGCGGCAGCACGGTGGAAGGCGAGTCGGGCTTGTCGGTCACCACGATGGCGACGATCTTGGCCGGGTCGATGGGAATGGCGCCGCTGCCGATACGGTCTTCCACGCGGGTCAGCGGAATCGGCGTGCGCGTCGGCCGGTAAGTGGGGATATAGATGTCGTGCAGGCCTTCGAGATTAGGGTTATGCGCCAGGTTGATCTCGACAATCACCTGCTTGGCGAAAATCGCAAAGCTGGCGGAGTTGCCCACCGACGTGGTCGGCACGATATGGCCCTGCTCGGTAATGGCCACGGCCTCGATCACGGCGATATCCGGCAGCTTGAGCTGGTGGTTGCGCAACTGCTCCACGGTTTCGGACAGGTGCTGGTCGATAAACATCACCTCGCCGGCGTTGATCGCCTTGCGCAGGGTGCTGTCGACCTGGAACGGCATACGACGGGCCAGTACGCCGGCTTCGGTGAGTTGCTTGTCCAGGTCGTTGCCCAGGCTGGCGCCCGTCATCAGGCTGATTTTCAGCGGTGCCTGCTTGGCGCGCTCGGCCAACGCCTGGGGCACGGCCTTGGCTTCACCGGCGCGGGTAAACCCGCTCATGCCGACGGTCATGCCGTCTTCAATCAGCAACGCGGCGTCAGCCGCACTCATCACTTTGCCCAGCAGGGAGGGCAAGCGCACGCGATCGGTATACATGGGGGGAGCCTCGGACGGGTACGGACAAACGAAGGCCGTCAGTCTAAGGATTTGAGCGGGGGCTGCCTTTATACCTACGTCTAATAGGGGATTTAGAGCCCCTCTCCCCAACCCTCTCCCGCAAGCGGGAGAGGGGGCTGACTGCGATTTGGCCGTAGAACGCCGATTTGTTCCCCTCTCCCGCTTGCGGGAGAGGGGCTAGGGGAGAGGGGCTTTTGCCTTTAATCAGCGCCAAATGAAAAACCCCGGCTTTCGTGGGCCGGGGTTCAAGGGGCTTGCAGCGCGGTTCTTACTCGACCGCTTTAACCATATCTTCAATCACTTTCTTGGCGTCGCCGAACACCATCATGGTCTTGTCCATGTAGAACAGTTCGTTGTCCAGACCGGCATAGCCGCTGGCCATCGAGCGCTTGTTGACGATGATGGTCTTGGCTTTGAACGCTTCCAGAATCGGCATACCGGCGATTGGCGAGTTGGGGTCGTTCTTCGCCGCCGGGTTGACCACGTCGTTGGCGCCCAGCACCAGCAACACGTCGGCCTGGCCGAAAACGG
>JBCECW010000003.1:0-6057 GCA_039207785.1 Pseudomonas sp.
GCGCTATTCGGTGCCGCTGTTTGTCTTTGGGGACGGTGCCGGCCTGGCCAGTGCGGCGGCCAAGCCCGAACCCGGAATCCAGTTGCTGACCCCGGACCTGCGCTTCCAGGTACAGAACGAAGGCGGCAAACGCTACCTGTTGCTCCATAACCAGGGCCCGGCCCATGCGCGGCTGGCCAGCGTGGCGGTCAAGCAGGGGGCGAAGAAAACCGTGATCGCCGAAGGCCTGCTCGGCTATGTGTTGTCCGGTGCGCGAATGCGCTGGGAGTTGCCCGCCGCCGTGCCGGGTGACTCGTTCTCTCTGGAAGCACGAATAAATGAGCTGGCTGATACCCAGCCGATTTCACCGCACTGACAGCCGGGATTTTCCGTGCGTCGCGCCATGGATGAGCACGTGCAATCGCCCCGGCGATGCGACGGGCCTTCTTGCCTGGCCATTGTGCTGCTGGCCTTGTTGTTGGCCACCTGCCCGTGGCTGCGCGCGGCGGAGCGCGAGCTGTCGATGCCGGGGCCGTTGCGCGATGTGCTGGGCGCGGCGCCGTTGCCTGTCGGCCAACCCACGCCTGTCGAGGCCAGCCATGCCGAGCCTGCCAAACCCCTGCCTATGCCCCTGCGCGATGCCCTTGCTGCCGGGTCGCTGCCGGCTTCGCCCAGCGCTTTGCCGCCCCCACCGCCGGCCACGGCAGTGGTGCCCGCACCTGCTGCCGAGCCTGCCGCCGAGTCTGCGCCGCCCGCGGATGCGGCTGCCGGCGAATACGCCCTGTTTCTCGAACTGGTGGTCAATGAATTGCCCAGCGACCGGGTGGCGCAGGTGACGGTGCGTGGCGAGCGCTATTTTGTCTCGAGCGAAGACTTGCTCGCCGTCGGCGTGCGCCTGCCCGAAGGGGCCAGCGGCGAGGTGGCCCTGGATAGCGTCAGCGGGTTGCAGTTCAGCTACGACCAGGAGTTGCAGCGCCTGAAGCTGGTGCTGCCCAGCGACTGGTTGCCCGACCAGCAACTGGGGGCGCGCACGCTCAATGCCAGCGTGCCGGCGCAGAGTTCGTTTGGCGCGCTGCTCAACTACGACGCCTATTACAACGACACTGAGGACGGCAGCCACTACCTGAGTGCCTTCCTCGAACAGCGTGCCTTTGGTTCGGCCGGGGTGGTCAGCAACACGGGCGTATACCGCCACAGCTTCAACGAGCTGGGCGCCGACCAGGACGGCTATATGCGCTACGACACCTACTGGCGCTACAACAACCAGGAGACCATGACGCGTTATATCGCCGGCGACCTGATCACCGGTGCACTGACCTGGAACAGCGCCGTGCGCCTGGGCGGGGTGCAGGTGTCGCGCAACTTCGCCCTGCGCCCGGACCTGATCACCTACCCCTTGCCGCGCTTTACCGGCGAAGCCACCGTGCCCACCTCGGTGGACCTGTTTATCAACAATGCCAAGGTCAGCAGCGACCAGATCAACCCTGGCCCCTACACGGTCAGCAATGTGCCCTATATCAGCGGCGCCGGCAGTGCCACGGTGGTCACCACCGATGCCCTGGGCCGCCAGGTGGCCACCGATGTGCCGTTCTACGTCACCAACTCGTTGCTGCAAAAAGACCTGTACGACTACTCGCTGTCGGTGGGCAAGCTGCGCGAAGACTATGGCCTGAAAAACTTCTCCTACGGCTCTTCCGTCAGCAGCGGCACCTTCCGTTATGGCCTGAGTGACTGGTTCACCGCCGAAAGCCATGCCGAAGTCGGCGAAGAACTGCGCCTGGGCGGCCTGGGCGCCACCATCGGCCTGGGCAACTACGGCACCCTGAGTACCTCGGCGGTGCAGAGCCAGTACGAGGAAAAAAGCGGCCAGCAGGTCAGCGCCGGTTATAGCTACTACTCCAATGCATTCGGCTTTGGCGTGGCCCATACCCAGCGCAGCAAAGGTTTTGTCGATATCAGCATGCTCAGCGCCCTGGAGCAGAGCCGCGATGAACTGAGCCTGGCGAAGAAGTCGGACCAGCTGACCTTCTCCTTCAGCCCCGGCGATTTCGGCAATGTCGGCGTGGGCTACTTCGCCAGTGAAACCATGGACGGCCAGCGCACGCGCCTGCTCAACCTGTCGTGGTCGCGCAGCCTGTGGGGCAATAGCAGCGTGTATGTGGCGGCCAACCGCGACCTCGATGGCGAAGGCTATTCGGCGGTGCTGCAACTGATCATTCCCTTCGATGTGCGCTCCACCTTCAGTGCCAGTGTGGAGCGCGATACCCAGGGCAAATTCCGCGAGCGGGTCAACCTTGGTCGCACGCCGCCGGTGGCTGGTGGTGTGGGCTACAACCTGGGCTACGCCACTGGTGACAGCACCTATGAACAGGCCGACCTTACCTGGCGCACGCCCTATGCCCAGGTGCAAGGGGGCGTATACCGCGACGACGGGCGCCTGACCCAGTGGGGCGATATCACCGGCTCGGTGATAGCCATGGACGGCGAGGTATTCCCTGGCAACCAGGTCGACGATGCCTTTGTGCTGGTCAGCACCAGCGGCTTTGCCGATGTGCCGGTGAGCTTCGAGCATCAACTGATTGGCAAAACCAACAAGAGCGGGCATTTGCTGGTGCCCTCGGTGCCGTCCTACTACGGCGGTCAGTACGAGATCGACCCGCTGGGCCTGCCGGCCAACATCCGCACGCCGGTGGTGGAAGACAAGATCGCCGTGCACCAGGGCAGTGGCGCGCTGCTGAATTTCGACCTGCGCCGCGTGGTGGCCGCCAGCATCGTGCTGATCGACAGCCGTGGCGAGGTGATACCGCGCGGCAGTGAAGTGACCGTACAAGGCACCAGCCTGCGGGCATTCGTCGGCTGGGATGGGCTGGTGTATTTCGAGGGGCTGGGCGAGCAGAACCAGTTGCTTGTAACGCGGCCCGACGGGGAAAAATGTGGGGCCGCGTTTGCCCTGAAAAACACCAATGAAGAAGTGAGCCTGGTCGGTCCATTGACCTGCCGCTGATGCCTCGCAAGGAGTGCCCTATGCACCAGACGCCAACCCTGTGGATAACCCGCGTGATACGCCGCTGGTTACTTGGGCTGCTGCTGTTGGCCAGTACCCCCATGGCGTATGCCGTGTGCACCGTGGCGGCCACCAACGTCAGCCTGGGCACCATCAGTTCGCTGGCGCTGCAAACCACCACCACCGGCAACTACGGCGCCGCCGGTATTGCCTGCACCGGTGGGCTTAACCTGCTGTCCGGTGCGTACCTGCGCCTGACGCTGGAAGCCCCCAACCAGACCCTGAGCAATGGCGGCTACACCATCCCCTATACCGTGAGCCTGACCCAGGGTGGCGCGCCGTTGCAGAACGGCGTTACGGGTTCGGCGGCCGGGCTTACCGTGCTGTCGCTGGGCGGAGGTGGTAACAGCCTGGCGCTGTATTTCACCGTGCCGCTGGGGCCAAACGTACAGGCCGGCACCTACACCGGCACTGTGGGGCTGCGCTGGTTTTATGCCATCTGCGACAGCGGGGTGCTGGGCGCGTGTGCCTGGGACCGCTCGCCTGGGCTGGTGCAAAACTGCGCGCCGGTGCTGGGCATCGTGTTTTGCACCGACCCGATCAACTGGGGCACCGGCTCGCTGACCAGTGCCACCCTGACCCTGGTGGTGACCAAATCCTGCCTGATCAACACCGCCACCCTGGATGTCGATTTTGGCAGCAAGGCGCTGATCAGCCAGTTCACCAAGGTGACCCAGACCGTTAACGTCACCTGCACCAACAACGAAGGCTACAGCGTCAGCTTCGACAACGGCGCCAACTACGCCGCCCCCTGGCGGCGCATGGCCAGTGGCGCCAACCGGATGAACTACAACCTCTACCAGCCCAATACCAGCGTGATCTGGAACGTCGCCCAACCGATGGCCTTTCTCGGCACCGGGGCGGCGCAGAATTTCACCTTCGATGCCCAGGTGGACCCCACCCAGGCCAACCTGCCGGCAGGCAGCTACCAGGACAGCGTGATCATGACGCTCAATTACTGAGGCGGCTTTGCCCCGTATACTGCGGCGCTACTCGTTTGCTGGAGAACCGCATGAGCCTGGCGTCTGTTCGTCACTGGGTGTTCGATATGGACGGCACCCTGACCATTGCCGTGCACGACTTTGCCGCTATTCGCCGCGAGCTGGAGATTCCGCCCGAGGACGATATTCTCCACCACCTGGCGGCCCTGCCGGCCGACGTAGCCGCCGCCAAACACCAATGGCTGATGGCCCATGAGCGCGAGCTGGCGATCAACGCCCAGCCGGCACCGGGTGCCATCGAACTGGTACGTGAGCTGCACGAGCGTGGCCATCAACTGGGCATTCTTACCCGCAACGCCCATTCGCTGGCGCTGCTGACCTTGCAGGCAATTGGCCTGGGCGATTGTTTTGCCACGGTGGATATTCTGGGCCGCGACGAAGCGCCGCCCAAACCGCACCCCGGCGGTTTGCTGCATTTGGCCGCGCAATGGCAGGTGGCGCCGCAGGAGATGGTGATGGTCGGTGACTACCGCTTTGACCTCGACAGCGGCCGCGCAGCGGGCACCCATACCGTATTGGTCAATGTGCCGGAAAACCTGTGGCCGGAGTTGGCCGATTGGTATGCCGAGGATTGCCAGGCGTTGTTGCGGTTGAGTCGGGGATAGCTTGGTGCGCGTAGCGCACCCTCCGGAACCGCGTGCGGTCTCGTAGGGTGCGCTACGCGCACCGGCTGTTAAAACAGGAAATACCGCTGCGCCATCGGCAAGACCTCTGCCGGTTCACACCAGAGCAATTGCCCATCGGCTTTCACCTGATAGGTCTGCGGGTCGACGTCGATCTGCGGGGTGTAGTCGTTGTGGATCAGGTCGCTTTTCTGCACGCTGCGACAGCCCTTGACCACGGCGATCTGCTTCTTCAACCCAAGCTGCTCAGGCACACCCAAGTCCAGTGCGGCCTGGCTGATAAAGGTCAGGCTGGTGCTGTGCAGCATGCCGCCGTAGCTGCCGAACATCGGGCGGTAGTGCACCGGCTGCGGGGTGGGGATGGAGGCGTTGGCGTCGCCCATCAGGCTGGCGGCAATCGCCCCGCCCTTGAGGATCAGCGTTGGCTTGACGCCGAAAAACGCCGGGCGCCACAGCACCAGGTCGGCGAACTTGCCCACTTCGATCGAGCCCACTTCGTGGCTGATGCCATGGGTCAGGGCCGGGTTGATGGTGTATTTGGCGATATAGCGTTTAACCCGGAAGTTATCGTTGCCGGCGCCGTCACCGGGTAGCGCGCCACGCTGCTTTTTCATCTTGTCGGCGGTCTGCCAGCAGCGCGTGATCACCTCGCCGACACGGCCCATGGCCTGGCTGTCGGAGCTGATCATGGAGAAGGCGCCCAGGTCGTGGAGGATATCTTCGGCGGCAATCGTTTCCCGGCGAATGCGGCTTTCGGCAAACGCGACGTCCTCGGCGATGCTCGGGTCGAGGTGGTGGCAGACCATCAGCATGTCCAGGTGTTCGTCGATGGTGTTGCGGGTGAACGGCCGGGTCGGGTTGGTCGAGCTGGGCAGCACGTTGGGCAGGCTGCAGGCCTTGATGATGTCCGGCGCATGGCCGCCACCGGCACCTTCGGTGTGGTAGGTGTGAATGGTGCGGCCCTTGAAGGCGCCCAGGGTGGTTTCGACAAAGCCCGATTCGTTGAGGGTGTCGGTATGAATCGCCACCTGCACATCGTACTGGTCGGCCACGGCCAGGCAGTTGTCGATGGCGGCCGGGGTGGTGCCCCAGTCCTCATGCAACTTGAGGCCGATGGCGCCGGCTTTCACTTGTTCGATCAGAGGCTCCGGCACGCTGACGTTGCCCTTGCCGGTAAAACCGATATTCATCGGAAAGGCATCGGCGGCCTGCAGCATCAGCGCCATATGCCAGGGCCCTGGGGTCACGGTGGTGGCGTAGGTGCCAGTGGCCGGGCCGGTGCCGCCACCAATCATGGTGGTGGTGCCGCTCATCAACGCCTCTTCGATCTGCTGCGGGCAGATAAAGTGGATATGGGTGTCGATGCCGCCAGCAGTGAGGATCATGCCTT
>JBCECW010000003.1:6067-23741 GCA_039207785.1 Pseudomonas sp.
CTTCGGTGGCGCCGCCAATGGCGATGGTCACCTCGGGTTGGATATCCGGGTTGCCGGCCTTGCCGATGGCGGCAATACGCCCGCCCTTGAGGCCGACGTCGGCTTTGACGATGCCCCAGTGGTCGATGATCAGCGCGTTGGTGATCACCGTGTCCACCACATCGGCGGCGCACAACTGGCTCTGGCCCATGCCATCGCGAATCACCTTGCCGCCGCCGAATTTCACCTCGTCGCCGTAGACGGTGAAGTCTTTCTCCACTTCGACCCACAGCTCGGTATCGGCCAGGCGCACCTTGTCGCCGACGGTGGGGCCGAACATATCGGCGTAGGCTTGACGGGAAATTTTCATGCGTTTGGGGTCCTGTAGGGTGCGCTATGCGCACCGCAGTTTGCTCTGGTGCGCGTAGCGCACCCTACGAAATCGGCGGCGTCTCAGAGATCGCCCATCACCCGCCCGGCAAAGCCAAACACCCGGCGCCCACCGGCCAGCGCCACCAGTTCCACTTCGCGCGCTTGCCCCGGCTCGAAGCGCACGGCGGTGCCGGCCGGAATATTCAGGCGCATGCCGCGGGCCACGCTGCGGTCGAAGGTGAGGGCGTCGTTGGTTTCGAAAAAGTGAAAGTGCGAGCCCACCTGGATCGGCCGGTCGCCGCTGTTGGCAACCGTAACGGTGGCCGTGGCACGGCCCACATTCAGTTCAATGTCACCTGGCTGGATCTGGTATTCACCGGGAATCATGGCGCACTCCGTTCGGGGGTCAGGATCAGTTGCATAAAGGTCAGGTCCAGCCAGCGCCCGAACTTGCGGCCCACCTGCGGCATCTGCCCGGTGGTGATAAAGCCCATGCGCTCGTGCAGGCGGATCGACGCCGCGTTGCCGCTTTCAATCGCCGCCACCATCACATGCTTGCCGCCGGCCTTGCAGCGCTCGATCAGCGCCTGCATCAGTTGCGGGCCCAAGCCTTTGCCGCGTTGGTCGCTGCGCACATACACCGAGTGCTCCACGGTGTTGCAAAAGCCATCGAACGGGCGCCAGTCGCCGTACGAGGCGTAACCCACCACCTCGTCGCCATCCACCGCTACCAGGATCGGGTAGCCCTGCTGGGCGCGGGCGGCGAACCAGGCTTCGCGGTTGGCCAGGTCGACAACGGCGTCCATCCAGATGGCGGTGGTGTTAAGGACCGCGTCATTGAAGATGTCGCGGATGGCGGGCAGGTCGGCCGAAACGGCGTCACGAATAATCATGGGGCTCTCTACTTTTTAGGCGATGGGCTGATGCACGGTAACCAGCTTGGTGCCATCGGGGAATGTCGCTTCCACCTGAATCTCGGCAATCATCTCGGGGATGCCTTCCATCACCTGCTCACGGGTCAGCAGGGTGGTGCCGAAATGCATCAGCTCGGCCACGGTCTGGCCGTCGCGGGCGCCTTCGAGCAGGGCAGCGGAAATATAGGCCATGGCCTCTGGGTAGTTGAGCTTTACCCCGCGCGCCAGGCGGCGTTCAGCCACCAGGCCGGCGGTAAAGATCAGCAGTTTGTCTTTTTCGCGTGGGCTCAGGTCCATCGGTCAGGTACTCCAGATTCGCGGCGCTACGGCAGCGCGGCCCAGCAGGGCCGGACGCAGCAGGCGCCAGAGGTCGATCAGCCAGGCGCGCGCATGCAGCGCCTCGGCCGCCAGGCAGCGGGCGACGACCAGGCCAGGCAACTGGCTGAGGTCGCCACGCACCCGGGCGTGGGGGCCGGCACACAGGTCGCGGCATTGTTCTAAAAGCTCAGCCGATAGCTCGCCGGTCACCAGCAGGGTGGCAAACACCGGATGGCCGTCCAGGCCGATGGGCGAGTCCAGCAGGCCGTCGTCGCCGACTACACGTTGGCGCTCATGCCAGAGCAGGTGGCCGTCGCGGCGGATATCCAGGTGGGCCTGGAAGTGGCCCTTGGCGAAACGCTCACCCGCCGCCGGGCGGCCGAGGGCGACGATATCCCAGTACAGCAAGCGGGCATCGCCCTGCAGCTCGATACGGGTGCTGAGTTCGGCCTGGGCGGCGGAATAGACGATGGTTTCCTGCGGCAGCCATTCCAGGGTGGCGCCAGCGGCCACCTGGATATCGAGCTGTTGGTACGCCGGCCCGGCGGCGCGGTACCACTTGGCCGCGCCGGGGCTGGTGAGCTGGGCCCAGGCCTGGTCCTGCACGGCCACGTTGATATTCAAGCGGTCGCCACCGGCAATACCGCCGGGCGGGTGCACGATGATGTGCTGGCACACCTCGGGCCCCTCGGCATACAGATGTTTCTGCACCCGCAATGGCCCCTGGTGGCGGCGCAGCACCGGCCGCGTGCTGTCGCCCTGGCGGGCATAGGCCAGCTCCAGCTCGGCGTGCCAGCTGGGGGTGAACAGGGCAGGGGGCAGGGGTGCGTTCATCAAGGTCTTGGGTAAGTTCGGTTAGGTGCAGGCTAGAGCAATAGCCGTGCCTTTTTAGTGCAGGCGCTAGGCGGGCCCGTGTGTGGTGCATTTGTTGGCGTGTTGATCAGGTTTTCATAAGGCGGCTTGTGCGCCGTATTGGTGCGCCTGCGTGTGAGCGGTCGAAAATGGTGCGCTCATGCCGGGGCTGGCTCAGCCACTCGGGGTAACTGGCTCTCTCGCCGAACACGGTGCGCTCCGTACAGTCCAGGCTCCACCACCAGGGATGCCTGACATGTTGTTGATTCTGGCCTTTGCCGCCGGCCTGCTGCGCGGTTACAGCGGCTTTGGCTTTGCCATGGTGCTGGCCTTGGGGCTGCTTGCCACCAGCCCTCCGGCGTTGGCGATTCCCGTGGTGTTGCTGTTGGATTTGCTCTGCAGCATCAGCCTATGGCCAGGGGCACGAAAAACCTTTGATGCCCGCGTGGGCGTGCGCCTGCTGGTCGGCATGCTGTTGGCCGTGCCGGTGGGGTCGTTGGCGCTGGCGCGCTTGCCACCGCAGTGGATGGCGCCGGTGGTGGCGGCCTTGTGCCTGGTGGGCGGCGTCTTGGTGCTGGTGCGCCAGCCGCTGGCGGGGCGGCCGGTGGCTACCGGGTGGGCCATGCCAGCGGGGTTTATCTCCGGGCTGGTCACCGCCATGGCCTCGGCGGGTGGGCCACCGGTGGTCGTCTATCTGCTGCGCAGTGGCCTGCCAGCGGCAAGCGTACGGGGTACCGCCATCGTGTTTTTTGCCGTCAGCGATGTGCTGGCGCTGGCCAGCTTGTGGTGGTTCGAGGTGCTGGGCCTTGAACACCTGCATCTGGCTGCGACGTTGCTGTTGCCGGCGCTGCTGGGCAATGTGCTGGGGCAGGTTCTGTTTCGGCGCAAACCCATGTCGTTGCACCTGCTGATCGGCAGCGTGCTGGTGCTGCTGTCGGCGGCCACCTTGGCCAAAACGCTGCTGTAGCTGGTCGCAGGCTGGATATTTTTTGTATACAAAAGTTATCCGTCCTGGTTACATTTCACCCGCGCCTACGACTCCGGTAATCGCCGGAGTGTATTGCGACGGTCGAAAACGTTATGCCCAAGACGCTAGTGGTTAAAAACGCCGAACTCCTGGTGACCATGGATGGCGAACGCCGGGAAATTCGCCGCGGCGGCCTGTATATCGAAGACAACCTGATCAAACAGGTCGGCCCCAGCGACACCCTGCCGCCAACCGCGGACGTGGTGCTGGATATGGCCGGCAAGGTGGTGATCCCCGGTCTGGTCAACACCCACCACCATATGTACCAAAGCCTCACCCGCGTGGTGCCGGCTGCCCAGGATGGTGAGCTGTTCAACTGGCTGCAAAACCTCTACCCCATCTGGGCGAAGCTGACCCCGGAAATGATCGCGGTCTCCACCCAGACGGCGATGGCCGAACTGATGCTGTCCGGCTGCACCACCTCCAGCGACCACCTGTATATCTACCCCAACGGCTGCAAACTCGACGACAGCATTCATGCTGCCGGCGAGATCGGCATGCGCTTTCACGCCGCGCGCGGCAGCATGAGCGTGGGCCGCAGCCAGGGCGGTCTGCCGCCGGATTCGGTGGTGGAAAAAGAAAGCGACATTCTCAAAGAATCCCAGCGCCTGATCGAAGACTTCCACGACGCGAGCCACGGCTCCATGTTGCGTGTTGTCGTGGCGCCCTGTTCGCCGTTTTCGGTAAGCCGCGACCTGATGCGCGAGGCCGCCGTGCTGGCGCGCAACTACGGCGTGTCGCTGCACACTCACCTGGCCGAGAACGTCAACGACATCGCCTACAGCCGCGAAAAATTCGGCATGACCCCGGCCGAATACGCCGAGGACCTGGGCTGGGTCGGCCATGACGTCTGGCACGCCCACTGTGTGCAGCTGGACCAGCACGGTATCGAGCTGTTCGCCCGCACTGGCACCGGCGTTGCCCACTGCCCCTGCTCGAATATGCGCCTGGCCTCCGGTATCGCCCCGATCCGCAAGATGCGTGACCACGGTGTGCCGGTGGGCCTTGGCGTAGACGGCTCGGCCTCCAACGATGGCGCCAGCATGATCGGTGAAGTGCGTATGGCCATGCTGCTGCAACGGGTTGGTTTCGGCCCCGATGCCATGACCGCCCGCGAGGCCCTGGAGATCGCCACCCTCGGCGGCGCCAAGGTGCTTAACCGTAACGATATCGGTGCCCTGGCGCCGGGCATGGTCGCCGACTTTGTCGCTTTCGACCTCAGCCATGTCAGCTACGCCGGCGCCCATCACGACCCACTGGCCGCGCTGGTGTTCTGCACCCCGACCCATGTGCACACCAGCGTGATCAACGGTCGCGTGGTGGTGCAGGACGGGCGCATTACCACCGTCGACCTGCCGCTGGTGCTGGAACGTCACAACCAATTGGCCCGCCAACTGGTGATCGGCGAGTAACCGCTGTACCCGCTGCGCTCGTCACAGGGCGCAGCGGCGCAAGACACAGAACTCATTGCACGTTGTTAGACGCACCAACAATTACAAAAGCGAGCTACCTACCATGACTTCTTCTGCTTCCACTCGTCCTGAAGACGAGAACCTCGGTATTGGCGCCAACCTCGCCTATGGCCTGCAACACGTGTTGACCATGTACGGCGGCATTATCGCCGTGCCCCTGATCGTCGGTCAGGCGGCCGGCCTTGCGCCTGCCGAAATCGGTTTGCTGATTGCCGCGTCGCTGTTTGCCGGTGGCCTGGCCACCTTGCTGCAAACCCTGGGGCTGCCGTTTTTCGGTTGTCGCTTGCCGCTGGTGCAGGGGGTGTCGTTCTCGGGCGTAGCCACCATGATCGCGATCCTGGGCAGCGATGGCTCCAACGGCTTGCCGGTGGTGTTTGGCGCAGTGATTGCGGCGTCGATCATCGGCCTGCTGATCACCCCGGTGTTCTCGCGCATCATCAAATTCTTTCCGCCGCTGGTGAACGGCATTGTCATCACCACCATCGGCCTGACCCTGATGCCCGTTGCGGCGCGCTGGGCCATGGGCGGCAATAGCCAGGCGCCGGACTTCGGCAGCGTGGCCAATATCGGCCTGGCGGCGCTGACCCTGGCATTGGTGCTGCTGCTAAGCAAGCTGGGCAGCGCGAGCATTTCGCGTCTGTCGATTCTGCTGTCGATTGTGATCGGCACCCTGATCGCCACCGCTACTGGCATGGCCGACTTTTCCCGCGTGCTGGAAGGGCCGATTGTGGCGCTGCCGGGCTTGCTGCATTTCGGTATGCCGCAGTTTCAGCTGGCGGCCATCCTGTCGATGCTGATCGTGATTATCGTGACCATGGTGGAAACCTCGGCGGACATTCTCGCCGTGGGTGAAATCATCGACACCAAGGTCGACTCCAAGCGCCTGGGCAACGGCCTGCGTGCCGATATGATTTCCAGCGCCCTGGCGCCCTTGTTCGGTTCGTTTACCCAGAGCGCTTTTGCGCAGAACGTCGGCCTGGTGGCGGTTACCGGGGTGAAGAGCCGTTATGTGGTGGCTACCGGCGGTTTGATCCTGGTGACCCTCGGCCTGTTGCCGGTGATGGGGCGTCTGGTGGCGGCTGTGCCGACTGCCGTGCTTGGTGGTGCGGGGCTGGTGTTGTTTGGCACCGTGGCGGCCAGTGGTATTCGCACGCTGGCGCAGGTGGACTATCGCAACAATATGAACCTGATCATTGTCGCCACCTCGATTGGTTTCGGCATGATCCCGATTGCGGCGCCGACCTTCTACCACCAGTTCCCGAGCTGGTTCGAAACCATTTTCCACTCGGGCATCAGCTCGGCGGCGATCATGGCGATTCTGCTGAACCTGCTGTTCAACCACCTGCGGGCGGGCAACTCAGACCAGCAGTCCGTGTTTGTTGCCGCCAGTGATCGCACTGTGCGCTACCGCGATATCGCCAGCCTGAACGATGGCGACTTTATCCGCGACGGCAAGCTGTTTGACTGCGATGGGAACGAGGTGCCGATTGTGGAGGAGGGTGGTGCGGCTTCGCCGAAAAAGCGGGCTGAGCACGCGCACTGACGGGTAGATCAAGAGCCCCTCTCCCCAGCCCTCTCCCGCACGCGGGCGAGGGGGCAGACCGCGATTAGACTCCCCTCTCCCGCTTGCGGGAGAGGGGCTGGGGGAGAGGGTTGGCCCTAACTACTTATCCCGATCAACCGCAAACGCCGACCACGCCTGCCGGCTAGGCATGATTTCCAGGCGGTTGATATTGATATGGTCCGGCAGATTGGCCACGTAGAAAATCTGCTCGGCAATATCCTCGGCCGAAAGTGGCGTGGTGGTGTTGTACATGGCATCCGACGCGGCCTGGTTGCCCTTGGTGCGTACCAGGGTAAATTCGGTTTCGGCCATGCCCGGGGCGATATCGGTGACCCGTACGCCGGTGGCAATCAGGTCGCAGCGCAGGTTGTAGCTGAACTGCTTAACAAACGCCTTGCTCGCGCCATACACATGGCCGCCCGGATACGGCCACTCACCGGCCACCGAACCGATATTGACGATGCTCGCGCCTTTGCCGGTTTCCAGCAGCTTGGGCAGCACGGCGTGGGTGACATTCACCAGACCGGTGATATTGGTGTCGATCATGGTGTGCCAGTCTTGCAGCGCCACCTTTTGCGCGGGCTCCGGCGCCAGGGCCAGGCCGGCGTTGTTGATCAGGCTGCGGATCTGGCGAAAGCCTTCGGGCAGCTCGTCGACCATCTTCTGCACGGCGGCGGCATCACGCACATCCAGCACGGCGATATGCACAGGCACCTTGGCCGCCAGTTCCTTTTGCAGCTCCACCAGGCGCTCTTCGCGGCGGCCGCTCAGTACCAGGGCCCAGCCCGCTTCGGCAAAACGCCGCGCCGTGGCCCGGCCAAAACCCGATGTTGCCCCAGTGATAAAAACCACCTTGCTCATGTACTACCTCGTCTTCACGGCGACTGTTGGTGCTGTCAGTGCGACAGCTCAAGAAATTTGCGCACCCGCTCGGTTTCCGGGTTGCTGAAGAATTTTTCCGGGGCCGACTTTTCGATAATCAGGCCTTTTTCCAGAAACACCACCTGGTCGGACACGGCGCGGGCAAATTCCATTTCGTGGGTAACCACGATCATGGTGTAGCCCTCGCTCGACAGATTCTTCATCACCTGCAGCACTTCACCGACCCGCTCGGGGTCCAGCGCTGAGGTGGGTTCGTCGAACAATATCACTTCCGGGCTCATGGCCAACGCGCGGGCGATGGCCACCCGCTGCTTCTGTCCGCCCGACAGGGTAAAGGGATAGGCGTCTTTGCGCTCGCTCATGCCGACCTTTTCCAGCAGTTGCTCGGCGATGGCGCGGGCCTGGTCCTTGGCCATGCCTTTTACGTAGATGGGCGCTTCCATCACGTTCTGGATCACCGTCAGGTGCGGCCACAGGTTAAAGCCCTGGAACACCATGCCGGTCTTGGCGCGCACGGTCGCCAGCTCCTTGTTGTTCATCTTGCGCCCGGCTTGTTCATTCACGCCGATGCGTTGCCCGGCAATATGGATGCTGCCGCGGTCCGGCACTTCCAGCCAGTTGATACAGCGCAGCATGGTGGATTTGCCCGAGCCGGAAGAGCCCAGCACGCTGACCACCTGGCCCTTTTGCACTTCCAGGTCGATATCGCGCAGTACCTCGATATCGCCAAAGCTCTTGGACATGCGCTTGATGCTTACGGCCGGCGCGCCAGCGTTTGCTGCAGTGTCAGACATAGTCGAAACCTCGTTTGGCGCCAAAGCGGCCGGCCCATTTGAGGGCCAGTTCCAGGCAGATGCTGATCAGCCAGTACAGGGCGATTACCAGGACAAAGGCCTGGGTGGGAATAAAGTAGGTGGACTGCGCCGAGTTGGCGGCAGCGGTCAGTTCCTGCACGGTGATAATGCACAGGAAGGCGGTGTCCTTGAGGGCAATGATCAGTTGGTTGCCCAGCAGTGGCCGGGTCTTGATCACCAGTTGCGGCAGGATAATCCGCCAGAACAACCGGCCCTGGGTAAAGCCATGGGCCTTGGCCGCTTCCACATAGCCTTCGGGCATCACCAGGCGGCTACCGCGCAGAATCTCGGCGAAGTAGGCAGCGTGGTAAATGATCAGGCTGATAAAACCGGCGGTCCAGGCATCCAGGCGCAGGCCCAGTTGCGGCAAGCCGTAGTACAGCAGGTAAGCCAGGATCAGAAACGGCAGGGTGCGCATCAGGTTGATCAACGCGCGCACTACAAACGCCAGGCGGCCGCCTTCCTCGAGCCGATAGACCGCCAGGCACCCCAGCACAAAGGCGCACAGGGTCGACAGCACAAACAGCAGCAGGGTAGCGAGCAGGCCGTTGATAAAGGTCGCGCGGGCGTCCCACAAAATCGTCCATTCAGTCATCTGCAGTCGCCCTTACATGGCCAGCCGGTTGGCTTTCTTTTCCGCCATCGCCTGCAGCTTGAGCAGCACGCTGACGATCAGCATATACAGCAAGGCCGCACACAGAATCGGCGGCAATGGTTCGTAGGTGACGGCGGAAATCCGGTTGGTCACCCGGGTCAGGTCGACGATGCCGATCACGGCAATGGCCGGGCTGCCCTTGATCAGAAACGACATCTCGTTGACCAGGCCGGGCAGGCTGCTGGTGATCATCTGCGGCAACATGATGCGGCGGAAAAACACCCCACCCGTCATGCCGCAAGCAAGTGCGGCTTCCTTTTGATCGCGGGAAAAACTCATAAACGCAGCACGCCAGATTTCGGCGTTAAAGGCGGCGGTATTCAGGGTCATAGCGACGATGGCGGCGGTGTTGCGGTTCATCGAAATGCCGAACATCGGCGCCGACAGAAACAGAAACAGCACAAAGGTCACCAGCGGGGTGGCGCGCGCCAGGCTGACGTAGAGAATCAACAGTTGTTCCACAAACGGAATCTTGGCCATGCGCAGCAGTGCCACGCCAAGGCCCAATACAACGCCAATCGAGATGGCGATACCGCAGAGCCACAAGGTGGTCCACGCGCCTTCCAACAATAACAACCAGGCTTGACCGTTCATGCCTCGGCTCCTTGGTTAAAACGGGGTTAGTGCGAGCCAGAGCGGGGTGGTGCGTAAGGCTTGGGGGATACAGAAGCAAAGCAGGGGCCAGCTTCCACCGTCATCCCCGCGAAGGCGGGGACCCAGAATGGCCCGTCGTGCACCGTTCTCCTGGCAGACTCTGGATCCCCGCGTGCGCGGGGATGACGGTTGGCGGCGTACGTTAGGTGTTACATGCCAGCCAATTTGTGGAATTGCTCAACACTGGTAATCGGCTCTTTCGGCATATCCGGGAATGCCTCGCCGAACCACTTGGTCTGCAGCGCCGCCAGGCGGCCGTTGTCGCGTACATGGTCCATAAAGCCAGTGAGGAATTTCAGCAGTTCCGGGCTGGTCTTGGGCATTGGCCAGGCGGCAAAGCCAGGGCCGGAAACCGGGATGCCTTTGGCGAAGGTATCGCCACGGGTTTTCACCAAATCATTTACCGAAATCAGCGCGTTGACCGCGTAGTCCAGACGGCCGTTGGCCAGGTCTGCATACACCTCCGGGTAGGATTGGTACTCGACCACCTTGCCCATTTCGCAGCCTTTTTCTTTCATCATCGCCTTGAGTTCCGGCAGGCGTGCCAGCAGGGCGCTACCGGCCTGTACGCCAACGGTCTTGCCGCACAGGCTGGCGATATCGCTGAGGCTCTTGTCGTTGGCGCGCTTCACGTAATAGTGCTGGGCGCTGGCAAAGGGTGGGGTGAAGTTGAATACGCGCAGGCGCTCGTCGGTTACCAGCGAGCCGGTAAAGGCCACGTCGTACTGGCCGGAGGATACCGAGGCGAGCAGACCGGTCCACGGCAGGATGTCCTGCTTGACGTCGATCTTCTGCTCTTTGGCGTAAGCCACCAGGTCTTCGAGCAACTCTTTGTGAAAGCCCTCGGGCTTGCCGTCGACGATGTAGTTGAAGGGCGCGTAGTCATCTTCGGTGGCGATGGTCAGCACGCCTTTGCTTTTGATTTCGTCCAGGTCGGCGTGGGCGAACGGGGCGCCTGCCACCAGGGTGACGAGGGTCAGCTTGCGCAACAGGCCAAGCGATTTACGGGCCAGCGAACCAGTGTTCGAGTGCTTCATATGTGCTGCTCCAGTTGTCTTTTAAGGTCGGCTGGCAGCAACCATAGAGAGGGCTGCGAACGAGGGGATAGGGACAGATCTGGCCATTCGACTGGCCAGTCTGAAATGGAAAAACCATGGCGCGCTCCTTGCAAAGCTCACCGGTCGGCAAGTGAGTAGAGCGACCATGATCGATCATCTGTTTCATCTGGATTTCGACCACCAGCGGGGCCTTCAGGAGCAACTGCGCGAGTCGCTGGTCTCGACCATTCTGGGCGGCGGCTTCCCCGCCGACGAGCCATTGCCTTCGTGCCGCAAGCTGTCCCAGCAGCTGTCGATTTCGCGCAATACCGTGGCCCTGGTGTACGAAAGCCTGCTGGATAACGGCTACCTGGTCAGCCGCCCGCGCAGTGGCTATTACCTGCACCCGGACTACTGCGGCGCCGACTTCGACGACAGCGTGCTGCGGATGACGCCGCAGCTCCAGCACAACGATAACGGCAGCGAGCGTGCACCGAATTGGGCTGCGCGCTTCAAGATGCAGCCCAGCCTGAAGCATGGCGTGTTGCGCCCGAGCAACTGGCCGGGCTTTACCTATCCCTTTGTGTACGGCCAGCCGATCCGCGACCTGTTTCCCCTGGAGCGCTGGCGCGAGGTGTCGCGCAATACGCTGCGCAGCGAGCGCGACCAGGGTTGGCTGCGTGACCGCTTCGACCGCGACGATGAAATGCTGGTGGAGCAGTTGCGCACCCGTGTGCTGCCCAAGCGTGGTATCTGGGCGCGGGCGGATGAAATCCTGGTCACCCTCGGTTCGCAGAACGCCCTCTATCTGCTGGCCACCCTGCTGATGGGCAAGGGCGTCAAGGTGGCGGTGGAAAACCCCGGTTTTCGCGATGCCTTGAGTATCTTCGACCTGCAGGGCGCGCAGGTGCAGCTGCAGGATATCGACCGCGAAGGCCTGGTGGTGGACTCGCGGCTGAATGACTGTGAGTACCTCTATGTCACCCCGGGCCACCAGGTGCCCACCGGCATTGCCATGAGCCCGGAGCGGCGCGGGCAGTTGCTGCGCCAGATCCGCGAGCATGACCAGGTGCTGATCGAGGATGACTACGACGCCGAGCTCAACCTCGACAACCACCCGCAACCGGCGCTCAAGGCCAGCGACAGCCAGGGCCGGGTGATTTACCTGAGCAGCCTGTCGAAGGCGTTTTCGCCGGGGCTGCGCATGGGCTATATGGTCGCTGACGCCGAGCTGATCGACGAACTGCGCGCGTTGCGCCGCTTGATGTACCGGCATCCACCGCTGAACAACCAGCGCATGCTGGCCGAGTTTCTCGCCCAGGGGCATTACGATGCGCACCTGCGGCGCTTTCGCGAAGAACACGCACGGCGGCGCGAGCTACTGAGTGAGGCGCTGCGTGAGGACTTGCCCGCCTGCCAGCATGTGGGCAGTCCGGGGGCGAGTGCGTTCTGGCTGGCGGCGCCGGCGGGGTTGGATACACAGAAGCTGGCGTGGGCGGCGGCGCAGAAGAGTGTGCTGGTCGAGTCCGGCGCGCAGTTTTTCTTTGGCCAGCATGTGCCGGTGAATTTTATGCGCCTGGGCTTTCATGCCATTGATGCCGAGCGGATTCGGCCGGGCATCCGTGTATTGGCGGATGTGTTGGAGCGGTTGTAGATCAACGGCCCCTCACCCCCAGCCCCTCTCCCGCAGGCGGGAGAGGGGAGCCTGACCGCGATCCAGCCCCCTCTCCCGCTCGCGGGAGAGGGTTGGGGTGAGGGGCCTTTGAGGTTAAGGTTTTTCCACCTTCTCGCTCTTCAACAAATCACGAATCTCGGTCAGCAACACCACCTCGGCCGTCGGTGCAGCCGGCGCCTTGGCCTGTTCCTTGTGCAGTTTGCTGATGGCTTTTACACCCATGAAAATCGCGAAGGCCACGATCAGGAAATCCAGGCAGGTTTGCAGAAACTTGCCGTAGGCCAGCAACACGGCGGGCTTGTCATCGACGGCGGCCTTCAGGGTGATGGCCAGGTCGGAAAAGTCCACGCCGCCAATCAACAGGCCCAGCGGCGGCATGATCACATCCCCCACAAACGACGAGACGATCTTGCCGAACGCCGCACCAATGATGATCCCCACGGCCATGTCGACCACATTGCCTTTGACGGCAAATGCCTTGAAATCGCTCAGTAAGCTCATAGACAGACTCCCTGTTGCTGATGATGGTTGAGGGCCAGTGTAGAGCAGTGCTTTGGCCACTCCCAGCTTCAAGTGACCGGCCAGGGCGCGAGGTGTTCCCCGTTTTTTCCCTGGTCTAGGCTGTTAAGGTCAACCCACCCTTCACCACAGGAGACCGTCCATGCCCCTCGAACACCACCCGCTGCACCAGGAGTTCCCCGAGTATCAGGAAGCGCTGCAACGGCTGCTGGCCCAGGATGCCCACTTCGGCAAGCTGGCTGCCGAGTACGCGGCGCTGGACAAGCAGATCTTTCAGGTTGAGGACGGTCGCCATGCGATGGATGACCTGGCACTCAAGGCCCTGAAGCAGGAGCGGGTGCGGCTCAACGTGGAAATCGCCCGCCAGTTGCAGGCCGCCACCAAGGCCTGAGGCCATCCGCCATGGCCCTGCCGCGCCGATAGCTGCGTTATCATCGGCGGTTTCGGCAAGGGGGTTCCTATGGCCAAGGCCAAGCGTTTGTATGGCTGCACCGAGTGCGGTGCAACCTTCCCCAAGTGGGCCGGCCAGTGCGGCGAATGCGGCGCCTGGAACACCCTGGTGGAAAGCATGATCGAGGTGGGCAGCGAGTCGGCTGCCAGCGGTCGTGCCGGCTGGGCCGGGCAGCAGGCGCAGCTGAAAACCCTGGCCGAAGTCAGCGTGGAAGAAATGCCGCGCTTTTCCACCGCCTCGGCAGAGCTCGACCGCGTGCTTGGCGGCGGCCTGGTGGATGGCTCGGTGGTGCTGATTGGCGGCGACCCCGGTATCGGCAAGTCCACCATCCTGCTGCAAACCCTGTGCAATATCGCCACGCGTATGCCGGCGCTGTATGTCACTGGCGAAGAATCCCAACAGCAGGTGGCCATGCGCGCCCGGCGCCTAGGGTTGCCGGAAGACAAGCTCAAGGTCATGACCGAGACCTGCATCGAGTCGATTATCGCCACCGCGCGGGTGGAAAAACCCAAGGTGATGGTGATCGACTCGATCCAGACCATTTTCACCGAGCAGTTGCAGTCCGCCCCCGGCGGCGTGGCCCAGGTGCGCGAAAGCGCGGCGCTGCTGGTGCGCTATGCCAAGCAGAGCGGCACGGCGATTTTCCTGGTGGGCCATGTCACCAAGGAAGGCGCGCTGGCGGGACCGCGGGTGCTCGAGCATATGGTCGACACCGTGCTGTATTTCGAAGGTGAGTCCGATGGCCGCTACCGCTTGCTGCGGGCGGTGAAAAACCGCTTTGGTGCGGTGAATGAGCTGGGCGTATTTGCCATGACCGACCGCGGCTTGAAGGAGGTCTCCAACCCTTCGGCGATTTTCCTCACCCGTGCCCAGGAGGAAGTGCCCGGCAGCGTGGTGATGGCGACCTGGGAAGGCACGCGGCCGATGCTGATCGAGGTGCAGGCGCTGGTGGACGACAGCCACCTGGCCAACCCGCGGCGGGTGACGGTGGGGTTAGACCAGAACCGCCTGTCCATGCTGCTGGCGGTGCTGCACCGCCACGGCGGTATTCCCACCCATGACCAGGACGTGTTCCTCAACGTGGTCGGCGGGGTCAAGGTGATGGAAACCGCTTCGGATATGGCGCTGATGGCGGCGGTGATGTCCAGCCTGCGCAACCGGCCGTTGCCCCATGACTTGCTGGTGTTTGGCGAGGTGGGCTTGTCCGGTGAAGTGCGGCCGGTGCCCAGTGGCCAGGAACGGCTGAAAGAGGCGGGCAAACACGGTTTTAAACGCGCCATCGTGCCCAAGGGCAACGCGCCCAAGGAGGCGCCACCTGGTTTGCAGGTGATTGCCGTGTCGCGGCTAGAGCAGGCGTTGGATGCGTTGTTTGAATAAGGCTCGCTAAACCTTCCACCGTCATCCCCGCGCAGGCGGGGATGACGGAGTCGGAGGCCTGCGCAGTATTACGCCTCGCCGAGCGAAGCCAACTCCCGCTCCAACAAATCCTCATCCCCCAGGTTCAGCTCCACCAACCGGCGCAAATGGCTCACCGAGTCGAGGTCGATATGCCGGCACTCAAAGCCCAGCAGGCTGCCGTCATCACGGGTCAGCGCCACTTCCATGCGCACATGCACATCGGGGCTCAGGTGGATATTGGCGTCGAAGCTTTCGCCGGCCTTGCCGCTCCAGTTGGCGGGGCGCTGGACCAGCAGGCCTTTGAGCGACAGGTCGTGCAGTTCAACCGTCCAGCGCTGATCGCCCTGGGCGATTTCGGTGCTGGCGTCGAAGGCAATGCGCTGGAAGCGCCGACGCTCGTTGGTTGACTCACTCATGGGGGTTGCTCCAGTAGGCAGTGACTATCCGAGTTCAACGGTGCAGTTCAGTTCCATCACTATAGCCAAGGCTACGGTCTCGGCTATGCCTCGGGTGGCGGAACTGTGACACGGCGCTTCCTGCGCCAGTAACCCGCCGCCGCGATACCGGCCACCAGCGCCAAGCCAAATAGCCAGCCTTTGTAGGGCCGGGCGCTACGCCGCAGCTCGTCGACACGCCCTTGCCACAGGTCGCGGTCGACGCGGGCAAACTCTGGTTCCGGGCAGTCATTGCCGAAATGGGCGGCCCAGGGCACGGCTGGACCATCAGCGATATAGCGGCGATAAAGCGTCTGCGCCACCTCCTGGTCGCTCCATTGAATCCAGCCGGTGGCGTGGCACAGCGTGGCGGCAAAGGCCTGGCTGGTGTGGGGCAGCAGGTCCGCCGCCTGGTTGCCGAGGTCGGCGGCGATCCAGCGGTAGTGGTAGCGGTTGTTGGGCTGCGCCAGGTTGCCATTCTGCCGCTCGGCTTCGGCCTTGCTCAGCAGGCCGCCGGGTTCTTGCACGGGCACGCGGTCCAGGGAATACAGGCCGTCGAACCAGGCGAAGTCCGGCGACATCTCGTAGCCGAGCAATTCCATACCCTGGCGGCGTGCCAGCTTGCCGGCCTGGTACAGCGCCTCGGCCTTGCCGGTAGCGGTCCAGCGCGACTCGGCGGCCTGGCGGGCCTGGCCATACTCGCGGGCGGCGGCTTGGGTGCTCAGTTCATGGAAGTAAGCCGGCGCCTCGTCATAGCGGCCCTCGCGCAGCAAGCGGCGGCCCAGCAATTGGCGCAGTTCGGCGGCGATCGGGCGCGGCTGGAAGACAAAGGGCTCGGGCGGATTGGCAATCGGCGCGGGCGCCGGCACCTGGGTATCGACAAAGGTTTTCAGCTCGTCGGTGGTCAGCACCCGCTCGGCCACTTCGGCGGCATCGCCCCAGTAGATATAGCCGCTGCGGTACAGGGCCTCGAAGGCTTCCAGGTAGTCGCCGCGCTCCAGGGCGAGGATGGCGCCTTCACCCTCGACCCGACAGCGCGGTTTGACGGTTTCACCGTTCCAGTCCAGGTCTCGGCGCCAGCCCCAGCTTTCGTCTTCGGGGAAGGCCTTGGCGGCCTGGGCGTAGGCGGCCTGGGCCGCCGCTTTGTCGCCGTTGCGCAGGGCCATCTTGGCTTTCAGCCACCAGGTCAGGCCATTGTCGGCAGCATGCTCCAGCAGGGTGGCGGTGGCGGCATAGTCGCCAAATTGATAACTCAGGGCGGCCAGGCGGTCGGCATTGGCCAACTGGCGGATATCGCTGCGTTGCAACAGAACCAGCAGCTCTTTTTCGCCAAGAGGGGGTTCGCCATAGGACCACGCGGCATGGCTGACCAGATAGGCCGTCAGCAGCCGCTGTACCGGCAGGTTTTGCAGCAGGGGCGCCAATTGCGCCTCGGGCATACGCGAGAGCTGCGTGGCCAATTGCTTGAGCGAGCTATAGCCGGTGGTGGAACCCAGTTTCGATTGGCTGGCGTAGAGGCCGATGGCGGTCGACCAGTCGCCGGCGTCCAGGGCCAGGCGTGCTTCTTCGCCCAGGCTGGCGATACCCAGTTCCAAGGGGTCGCTGACACCGGCCAGGGCCAGTTGCCGGGTCTGCTGGAACGCCTGTTTGGCGCCTTCGCTATCGCCACTGCGCGCCAGACTGCGGCCCAACGAATAAGCCGCCCAGATGCCGCGCAACGAACGCTCGGCGTCCGGCAGGGCAAGCACTTGGCGAAAATAGGCCTGGGCATCGGCGTCTTGGAATTGGCCAAAGGCCACGGCGCCGGCGGTGTACAGGCGCAGTTCGGCGGGCAGCGATGCACCGGCCTTTTCTGCCTGAACGGGATCGTTTAGTTGGCGCATGGCCTTGACCGTGGCCATTTGCTCGGGGGCAAGGCCCTGCGGCTCGGCGACTTCGATATCTTCCAGGTAACGGCTTTGCTCGGCGTTCCAGCGGCTTTCACTGTCGTATGAGGCCGCTTGTTTCAAGGCGGGGAGGCCCACGGCCAGACGGCCGATTTCGAAGCTGAAGTTGCTTTCCGGCAGCTCCGCCAGGCTGTTGGCACGGTTGGCCAGCAGGCGCATCGGGTAGTCCGGACCGCAAGCGTGGGCGAGGGGCGCGCTCAGGGCGATGGCAAGCGCGAGCAGCTTAAGGTGTGACACGAAATCCTCCTTGATCTAACTGTTGGCAGCGCACCCAACCGATGGCGCGGCTTTGCCCGGCGCGCAGTTGGCCGGGTTGTTGGCGAACAAAATTCAGGGCCGTAAGCGGCGCTTGCAGGCGATAACCCTGCACCCCGTCCCCGGCTTCGCAGCCCTGGGCAGTGGCTGTTAGTTGTGCGGGCAAGGGGGCGGCGATGTTGCCGCGATTATGCAGATGTAGTTCGTACAAGGGCCCCTGTTGCTGCACTGTGACCTGCACGTCGCTGCGCAGCGGTTGGCGATGCACCACGGCTTGCAGGGTCGCTAGCGGCCAGGCGCGGCGATCACCGGCCAGCGGCAGGCGAAACCACACCAGCCCCGCCAGATGGGCAGGCGGTTGGACATAGAGCGTGTCGAGTAATTGCGCGACCTGCGCGGGCTCGGGCAGACCGACG
>JBCECW010000004.1:0-2124 GCA_039207785.1 Pseudomonas sp.
TCGTCCTCGAAGGGGTGATCCATCCGGGCGAAACCGCGCCGGAAGGCCCCTATGGCGACCACACCGGTTACTACAACGAGGTCGACACCTTCCCGGTGTTCACCGTCGAGCGCATCACCCGTCGCCGCCAGCCGATCTACCACAGCACCTACACCGGCCGGCCGCCGGATGAGCCGGCGATTCTCGGCGTGGCGCTGAACGAAGTGTTCGTGCCGATCCTGCAGAAGCAGTTCCCCGAGATCACCGACTTCTACCTGCCGCCGGAAGGCTGCTCCTACCGCATGGCGGTGGTGACCATGAAGAAGCAGTACCCCGGCCACGCCAAGCGCGTGATGTTGGGTGTGTGGTCGTTCCTGCGCCAGTTCATGTACACCAAGTTCGTGATCGTCACCGACGACGACATCAATGCCCGGGACTGGAACGACGTGATCTGGGCCATTACCACGCGCATGGACCCCAAGCGCGACACAGTGCTGATCGACAACACGCCGATCGACTACCTGGACTTCGCCTCGCCGGTTTCGGGCCTGGGCTCGAAGATGGGCCTGGATGCCACCCATAAATGGCCAGGCGAGACCACGCGCGAATGGGGCCGGGTCATCGTCAAGGACGAAGCCGTCACCCAGCGGGTAGACGCGATGTGGAAGGACCTTGGAATAGAGTGATGAAAGTAACCCTGCAACCCTCCGGTGCGGTGCTGGAGGTAAACCCCGGCGAGCGCATCCTCGATGCTGCGCGGCGCCTCGGCTACCAGTGCCCGCAAGCCTGCCGCAATGGCAACTGCCATATCTGCGCGGCCTTGCTGGTGGAGGGTTCGGTGCAGCAGAACGGCGAGGCCCGTGACCACGGTGAATTGTTCACCTGCCTGGCCGAGCCGCTGGAGGACTGTGTGTTGCATTGGGATGGCGTGCTGGCGCCCGGTGAACTGCCGCTGCGCACCCTGCGCTGCCAGGTGGTGGCGTGCACGCCTGTGGGCGGTGATGTCTGGCGCGTCAGCCTGCGTGCGCCGGCCGGCAAGCCGCCGCGCTACCACGCTGGCCAGTACGTGCTAGTACGCCGCGACGATGGCGAGCAGTCGGCCTTTTCCCTGGCTTCGGCACCGTCCCAGGGCCGCGAACTTGAGCTGCATATCCTTGGCCGTGAAGACAGCGCACTCAATCTCCTGGCGCAGTTGCAGCGTGAACCGCTGGTGGAAGTGCAATTGCCTTTTGGTGATGCGCACCTGGCGGAGCTGCCGGACGGGCCGTTGATTCTGATCGCCGCCGGCACCGGCATGGCGCAGATGCATAGCCTGATCGAGCACTGCCGCGCCAGTGGCTTCAAGCATCCGGTGCACCTGTACTGGGGTGCTCGTCGCCCAGAAGATTTCTACCAGTTGCCGCACTGGGCCGATTGGCAGCAGATGCCGAACCTGACCTTGCACCAGGTGGTCAGCGATGTGTGTGGCTGGCAAGGGCGTTGCGGCTTGTTGCATGAAGCCGTGCGCGAAGACTTCCCCGATCTGAAACCGCTGCATGTGTATGCCAGCGGCTCGCCGGTGATGGTCTATGCCACCCTCGATGCGCTGGTCGACGCGGGGATGGATGCCCATCAGATGCGCGCCGACGTGTTCGCCTACGCACCCCGGTAAATCCGCAATGCCATAAAAAACCGCCTTGAAGGCGGTTTTTTATGGGCTGCTGCCGGTGGTTAGCGCACCTGCACCACCACTTTACCCACCGCCTTGCGCTGCCCCAGCGCATTGATCGCGCCGGCTGCATCGGTCAGCGGGAAGGTTTGCGATACCAGCGGCTTGACCTTGCCTTCAGCGAACCACTTGAACAGCTGCTCGAAGTTCGCCGCGTTGTCGGCTGGCTGGCGCTGGGCAAAGGCGCCCCAGAACACACCCACCAGCGAAGCACCCTTGAGCAGGGTGAGGTTGGCAGGCAGCGACGGGATGGTACCGCTGGCAAAACCGACCACCAGGAAACGACCGTTCCAGGCGATGGAGCGGAAGGCTTCTTCAAACAGGTCGCCGCCAACCGGGTCGTAGATCACGTCCACGCCTTGGCCGCCGGTGAGTTCCTTGAGCTTGTCCTTCAGGCTGCCTTCGCTGTAGTTGATCAGCTCGTCAGCACCGGCGGC
>JBCECW010000004.1:2134-15473 GCA_039207785.1 Pseudomonas sp.
GGCCAGGCCCACACCGCCGGAGGCGCCGAGCACCAACAGGGTTTCGCCCGGTTGCAGGTTGGCGCGTTGCTTGAGGGCGTGGATCGAGGTGCCGTAGGTCATGCCGAACGCCGCGGCACTGGCGAAATCCATGCCGGCCGGAATCGGCATCACGCTGTAGCCAGGCACGGCCACTTGTTCGGCAAAGCTGCCCCAGCCGGTCAGGGCCATCACCCGGTCACCGGGTTTTACGTGGGTGACTTTTTCGCCAACGGCGGCCACCACACCGGCTGCTTCGCCACCTGGCGAGAACGGGAATGGCGGTTTGAATTGGTACTTGCCTTCAATGATCAGGGTGTCCGGGAAGTTCACGCCGGCAGCGTGCACGTCGAGCAGCACTTCGTTCTTTTTCGGTTCCGGGCTGGCGACTTCTTCCAGGACCAGGGTTTCGGCAGGGCCGAAGGCTTTGCACAACACGGCTTTCATTGGAGTGTTCCTCGCAGAGTTATGGTTTGGCAGTGTAGGTGCGTGGTCGCGAGGGTCAACGAGCATGGCTTGGCCTGATAAAGGTGTATAAGCGCCGGGCTATCGCTATGCTAAGGCACACCCCCAGTCGAGGATGCGCACTGTGAAAGCTTGGTTTGTTCTGTTGATGGCCCTGTCCCTGCCGTTCGCCGCGGTGGCCAATGAAGAGGGCGGCGGAGAAGGGGAAAAGGAAGGCAAGACGCCAACCGTGGCCTATATCAGCCTGGTGCCTGCGCTGGTGGGCAACTACGGCACGGGGCCCAAGCTGAAAGTATTCAAGGCCGATATCGCCTTGCAGGTCACCGGCAGCGAGGCCGAAGCCAAGGTCGAGCACCACGAGCCGCTGATTCGCAACCAACTGGTCATGCTGTTTTCCCAGCAAACCGATGAGTCGATGGGCAATGTCGAGTCCAAGGAAAAGCTGCGCCAGGAAGCCTTGAAGCAGGTGCAGGACGTACTGACTCAAGAAGAAGGCAAGCCATTAGTAGAAGACCTGCTCTTCAACAACCTGATCGTCCAGTAAGAAAACTACTGCGCTCGGTTAGGCGGCGTTAAAAACAGGCTCAAAATGCTCATTGGCTGCAGCCAACTCCGCTTTTTCGCCCTGCTCTTGAGTAAGATAACGCCTTGCCTACCCGTCGCTCGCTACGTTTTCACTCATTTCATTTAGTGGCTGTGCCACACACAGGTGCAGTTACGCCCCTGATGCTTGGCCTGATAGAGCGCCTGGTCGCTGTGAGCCACCAGGCTGTCGGGGTGGCTGTCGCGGTTGGGCGTCACGGTGCTGAGCCCGATGCTCGCCGTCAGCCGCGACAGCGGGCTGCCCGGATGGGGCTGCTGCAACTCCAGCAAGGCCTGGTGAATACGCTGGGCAATCAGTTCGGCGCCGGCCTGGTCGGTGTTGGCAAGAATCAGCGCAAACTCCTCGCCGCCGTAGCGGCACACCGCATCGCCATCGCGTAGCAGGCAGCCTTGCAGCGCGGCCGCCACTTTACGCAAGGCGTCGTCGCCGGCCAGATGGCCGAGTTGGTCGTTGTAGGCCTTGAAGTGGTCGACATCCAGCATCACCAGGCTCATCGGCGCGCCTATGCGTTGCAGGCGTCGCCATTCGCTGTGCAGCTGGTGGTCGAAAAAACGCCGGTTGTACAAGCCGGTCAGGCCGTCACGTTGCGACAGATGCTGAAGCTGCGCCTCCAGTTGCAGGCGCTCGTTGTTATCGCGCGAGACGCCGATCAGGTACTCATGGCCATTGACCTGCACCAGCTGCGCGCTGATTTCCGCTGGCTGGATACTGCCGTTACGCCGACGCATTTCCCGCTGGAAGATCTTGCCCCGGTTATCCTGCTGCGCCTGGCGCACCAGCTCTACCCAGGCGTGGAAGCCCAGCAGCAGACTTTCCGGCTGGTCGCGCATTTGCTGGCGGAACTCGTCGGCGCTGTAGCCCAGGCTGCTGTAGGTGGCCTTGTTCATGTGCAGGATATTGCGGTTGTGCGGGTCGATGATAAACAGGCCGTCGCGGCTGGAATCGGTCAGGTCGACCACCAGTTGCAGGCGCTCGCGGCTGTCACGCAAGACCTGCTCGATCAATTCGCGGTTACCCACTTCTTCATTCAAGCGACTGTTGCTGGCTTGCAGGTCATGGGCGCGACGGGCGTTTTCCACGGCCAGCGCCAGGGCGGCAATCAGCAGCAAGGTGGTGGTCAGGCCGGCGCCCAGCACCACGGCGGGCAAGGGGCTGGCCAACTGTTGCGCCAGTTTGCGCGTGGGGTTGAGCTGCAGGGTGAAGTTGCGGTTGTTGAGCAGGTGCAGCGGCAACTCCTGTTGCAGCCCGGCACTCAGGTCGGCCTGTTCGCGACTGTAGAGTGGCCGGCCGAATTCCAGCAGGCGCACGTTGAAGTCGCTGCTGTCGACGGTGTCGAGCAGTTCATCCATCAAGGTCTGCACGCGGAAGATGCCCTGGATAAAACCGTCGAAGGTGCGATCGCCATGGTCGTTGCGCACATACAGCGGCGTGTACAGGGCAAAGCCGCGGCCGCCCTGCACCAATTCGAAGCTATTGGAAAATACCGCCTTGCCCTGGGTTTTTGCCTGCATGGCCAGCAGGTAGTTGGGGTGTGCGGGGGTGAGTTGGAAATTGACCGCCGCTTCGTTGCCGGCCATCGGCAGGATCCAGCGCAGGCGCAGATCGGCGTCTGCCCATTGGATGGCCTGGTAGCCGCGGAAGCTCTGCAGCGAGAAGCGTGCTTCCAGGTCCCACTCTTCGCGCGTCAGGCGGCCATGGTGCTGCCACAGTTCGGCCACGCGATAGAGATCTTGTGCCTGGGTGGTCAGGCTGCTTTCCAACTGCCGGGTCAGCAGGCGTGCCTGGGCGGCCACGCGCTCGTGAGCGTGAGCGCGCTCAATGGTCAGCATCTTCTGCCAGAGCAGCAGGCTGGAACCGAGCAGCACCCCGGCGACCAGCGCCAGGGCCAGGCGTGCGCGCCAGGCAGGGCGCATGACTGGAAGCGATGTGGTGTTGTGCAAGCTGTCTAGTTCCATGCACCGTGTCCGTGTTGCTTAATGCAGAGCGTTGACCTCAAACCTCAAGGATCGCCGCCCATTCGCTAGCACTGACTGGCATCACCGATAGCAGGCTGCCTTTTTTAACGATGGGTAGTTAGCTTAACGCCGGCAGCTCTCGCAGCGTGGCTAATGCAATGTAGCTGGGGATCGATTCGACAAATTCGACGTCCAAGGCGCTCCACGGGTTTTTCTCGGCGCTGGCCTTGGCATCGTAGTAGTGACTCTGCGGGTCGAGCGCCGTCGGGTCGGGGTAGGCCGAAGCAATAATCCGGCCTATTCCGGCAATGCCCGGTTCCGGGCAACTGGAGTGGTAGAAAAAGAACAGGTCGCCCACGGCCATGCTGCGCACAAAGTTGCGGGCCTGGTAGTTACGCACGCCGTCCCAGCGTGCATGACCTAAGCGTTGCAGGTCGTGGATGGACAGCTCTTCGGGTTCGGACTTCATCAGCCAGTGAGGCATGAACTTTGCTCTTGGGTCGTGGGGTTCAGGTGTTGTGGGTACTTGTGCACATTTAGACGACAGCCGGTTGGCGTCAGAATTGCACATACAGGCACCATGCAGGAGAATGCCGCGCAGCTGAAGCTAACGCTGCCGGACGGTCTAAAAATAAAAAACACGTCGCAGGTCGAGTGCGAAATTTGCCTGGAGGGGGAGGCAAACAATGAAGAAACGTAAACCAGATTTGTTGTGGGTATTGGTAATTCTGTTTGGCCTGGGCGTCGTAACCACCGGTTACACCCAGAGCCTGTGGGACCGTCAGAACGACGCTCCAGTCACATTGTCGCAACAGCCTTAAGGCTGCTTGCTGACCTCGGGGGCTGCCGCACCAGGCGCGCCCCCATGGCCTCAGTACCAGGCCCGGTCCGTCACCGTCGCGTGCAGCACCACATCCCAGCTGGCCAACGCCAGGCGATCCACTTTCTGACATTCATGGGCCAGGCCCAATAGCGTCGGCTTGTGCCAATTTTGGCGCCGCTGCAAATACGCCAGGCTGCGGTCATAGAAGCCGCCGCCCATGCCCAGCCGGCCGCCCTCGGGGTCAAACCCCACCAACGGCAACATCACCAGATCCAGCGTCCAGACCTTGCGTTGGCGTTGCGCCTTGGCCACCGGTTCGGCAATGCGGAAGCGATTCGGGCGCAGACGTTCATTGGCGCGCACGCGCTGGAACACCATTTTGGTTCGTGGCCACGCACTGAGAACGGGCAGGTAGGTGGCCTTGCCGCGCCGTTGTGCAGCGCGCATCAAGGGGCGTGGGTCGATCTCGCCATCGGCCGGCAGGTACAAGGCGATATGTCGCGCACGGCGAAACAGCGGATGCTGGCAAAGCTGCTTATAGAGGTGTTCGCTGGCCTGGCGCTGCGCGCTGGCCGGCAGAGCGCGGCGCGCTTTGCGCAGCAAACGACGAAGTTGTGGGCGGGAGAGATCGGCGGCGGTCAGCATAAGGTGCCGGCCTGGGCTCGCAAGCGCGAACCGGTGTAGCGCTCATCGCCAGACAGGGCAGGCCATGAGTGAAGAAAAAAGACCCCCCGACGTGCCGCTGTCGGTTTAGCCCTTGAACCCGAAAGTTCAAGGTGGAGGTTGCAGGAAGCGTTAAGGCTTTCCGTCAGGCGGACATGCACACCGGCTTCAACTTGCAACCCCCGGGTTTGTGCGTATCGGCTCAGGGACATCACCGACTGGCGCACACTCCAGGGAGCGGCGGCCAGTATACCCGAATAAACCGCTCTGCAATCAGCTATGGCTGCTGTCCTGATCGGTGGCCAGAGCGCCGTCGACACGCTCGAGCAGATCACGCACGTGGGCGCGGGTGGAGCTGACGTCCTGGTCCAGGCGCTGCTGTTTATGCAACAGGTCGTGGGTAATGTTCAGTGCGGCCATCACCGCCACGCGGTCGGCGCCGATCACTTTGCCGCCGCTGCGGATCTCGCGCATCTTGCCGTCAAGGTAGCGCGCGGCGCTTTCGAGGTTGGCGCGTTCGTCCGCCGGGCAGGCGATGCAATAGTCTTTATCAAGGATGTGAACGGTAACGGTGTTCGAGGTCATTAGTCCTGCTCCAGGGCTTTGAGGCGCGAAATCATCGATTCGACCTTATGCCGGGCCATTTCGTTCTTTTCGATCAGATGGGCGCGTTCTTCGCGCCAGGACTGCTCGCTCGCACGTAAGGCGCGGTTGTCCGCTTTCAGCTGCTCGACGCGTTGAATCAGCAGTTCCAGCTTGAGGGTGAGCGCGTGCAGATCGGCGTCTTCCATGGGCTCTCACAAGAAAATTGGGGTGGCGAAACTATATCGGAACAGCGCGGCTCACGGGCAAACCCGTTGACGTACGCCATTGGTCTTGGCGCGCTTGCCGGTGCTAGGATACAAGGCCTCCATTCTAGTCATTGCGCCCTCTGGCGCCTAGTTGCCGATGCCCATTCAAAATTCCCCGTATAGCGCTTTCGCCGCCCTGCTCGCCAGCAGCGGCCAACCTGTTTCGCCCGCCGAACTGCACGGCCTGTTGCTGGGGCGCAGCTGCGCCGGCGCCGGCTTTGACGTCGACAGCTGGCTGGTGGACGCCGCCGACCTGTTTACCGCCGAGCCGCAAGACAACGTCAGGGCTGCCCTGATCGGCCTGCAGGAAATGGTCAAGGCCGAACTGACTGGCGATGACATCGCCGTCGTCCTGCTGCTGCCCTCCGACGATGCGCCGCTGGCTGATCGCGCCGCCGCCATGGGCCAGTGGTGCCAAGGCTTTCTCGCCGGTTTCGGCCTGACCGCCCGTGACGCTGCCCTGAGCAGCGAAGCCATGGAAGTGCTGCAAGACCTCGCCGCGATTGCCCAGGTGCAAGAAGCCCTGGAGGAATCCGAAGATGGCGAGAACGACTATATGGAAGTGATGGAATACCTGCGCGTCGCGCCGCTGCTGCTGTTCACCGAATGCGTGAAGCCAGCCGCCCCGGCCGCCCCGAAACCATCGCTGCATTAAGCAGTTGCCCTGATTCTTGACCGGAACGAGTTCGCCCATGATCAGCATCCCCAAGTCGGAATACGCTCGTCGGCGCAAGGCGCTGATGGCGCAGATGGAGCCCAACAGCATCGCCATCCTGCCGGCGGCGCCTGTGTATATCCGCAACCGCGACGTTGAACACGTCTACCGCCAGGACAGCGATTTCCAGTACCTGAGTGGCTTTCCCGAGCCCGAAGCGGTTATCGCCCTGATCCCCGGGCGCGAGCATGGCGAATACGTGCTGTTCTGCCGCGAGCGCGACCCTGAGCGTGAACTCTGGGACGGCCTGCGTGCCGGTCAGGATGGCGCCATCACCAGCTTTGGCGCCGACGATGCTTTCCCCATCGGCGATATCGACGAGATCCTCCCGGGCCTGATCGAAGGCCGTGACCGGGTGTACTACGCCATGGGCACCAACCAGGAATTCGATCGCCATCTGATGGAGTGGATCAACGTGATTCGCTCCAAGGCCCGCCAGGGCGCGCAGCCGCCGAACGAGTTCGTGGCCCTTACCCACCTGTTGCACGACATGCGTCTGTACAAGTCGGCCAACGAAGTGAAAGTGATGCGCGAAGCCGCGCAGATTTCCTCCCGGGCCCATATCCGCGCCATGCAGGCCAGCCGCGCGGGCCTGAGCGAGTACCACCTGGAAGCCGAGCTGGATTACGAATTCCGAAAGGGCGGTGCGAAGATGCCGGCCTACGGCTCCATCGTTGCCGCCGGCCGCAATGCCTGCATCCTGCACTACCGGGAAAACGATGCGCCGCTTAAAGACGGTGACCTGGTGCTGATCGACGCCGGCTGCGAAATCGATTGCTACGCCAGCGATATCACCCGCACCTTCCCGGTCAGCGGCACGTTCTCCCCTGAGCAGAAAGCCATCTACGAGCTGGTGCTCAAGTCCCAGGAAGCAGCGTTCGCCGCCATCGGCCCGGACAAACACTGGAACGAAGCCCACGAGGCCACTGTGCAGGTGATCACCGCCGGCCTGGTGGAGCTCGGTTTGCTCGAAGGTGATGTGCAGGAGCTGATCGCCAGCGAAGCCTACAAGCCCTTCTATATGCACCGCGCCGGCCATTGGCTGGGCATGGATGTGCATGACGTTGGCGACTACAAGGTCGGCGGCGAGTGGCGGGTGCTGGAAGTCGGCATGGCGCTGACGGTAGAGCCCGGCATCTATATCGCGGCAGACAACCAGAATGTCGCGAAGAAATGGCGCGGCATTGGCGTGCGTATCGAAGACGACGTGGTGGTGACCAAGACCGGCTGCGAAATCATCACCAGCGATGCGCCGAAAACCGTCGCCGAAATCGAGGCCCTGATGGCCGCTGCCCGTACCCAGGCGGCTTAAGCGTGGCAGTGATGAACAGTAGCCGAGCTCAACTTGCGATAATCGGCGGCGGTCTGGTTGGCGCCAGCCTGGCGCTGGCCCTGCAGGCCGGTGCCAAGGCGCGCGGCTGGTCGATTGTACTGATCGAGCCGTTCGCCCCCGGCGACACCTACCAGCCTAGCTACGATGCCCGCTCCACCGCGCTGTCCTACGGCACCCAGCAGATCTACCAACGCCTGGGCATCTGGCCCAAGGTGGCCGAGCGTGCCGAAGCCATCCTGCATATCCATGTCTCCGACCGTGGCCGCTTTGCCGCGGCGCGCTTGAGTGCCGAGGAAGAGGGCGTGCCGGCGCTGGGCTATGTCGCCGAAAACGCCTGGCTCGGTCACTGCCTGTGGCAAGCCTTGGACCCGGAGGTGGTGAGCTGGCGTTGCCCCGCCGAAGTGGTGGCCATGCAGGCGTTGGGCGACGGCTACCGCCTGACCCTGAACGATGAAACCCTGCTCGACTGCGACCTTGCCGTGCTGGCCGATGGTGGCCGTTCGGGGCTGCGCGAGCAGTTGGGCATTACGGTGAAAAACACCGCCTATAAACAGAGCGCGTTGATCGCCAATATCAGCATCGGCCAGCCCCATGGCGGCCTGGCGTTCGAGCGCTTTACCGACGAAGGCCCGATGGCGCTGTTGCCGCTGCCGGATAAACGCTGCGCGCTGATCTGGACCCGTCCGGGCAATGACGCACAGCGTCTGCTGGCGCTGGATGACCGCGCGTTTCTGGCCGAGCTGCAGAACACCTTTGGCTATCGCCTGGGCGCCTTGCATCAAGTCGGGGCCCGGCATGTCTACCCGCTGGCGCTGATCGAGGCGCAGGAGCAGGTGCGTGCCAACCTGGTGGTGCTGGGCAACGCTGCCCATAGCCTGCACCCCATCGCCGGGCAGGGCTACAACCTGGCCTTGCGCGATGTGCAGGCACTGGCCGACGCCTTGTTGGCCGGGCCGCAGACGCCTGGCGACTTCGCCACCCTGCAGCAGTACCTGGCCCGCCAGCAGTTGGACCAGACCCTGACCGTGGGCTTCTCTGACCGCGTCACCCGTCTGTTCAGCACCGCCGAACCGCTGCTGGCCACCGGCCGCAATCTCGGCTTGTTGGGCCTGGATATGTTGCCGCCAGCCAAGCGCTGGTTTGCCCGGCAGGCCATGGGTATCGGTACGCGCGGCGAGTCTTGAGTACTGCGTTATCTAAATAAATTGTCTGGTAGCCCGACGGCTGCCCGTGAACAGGCTGAAAGCATGGAAATGCGCGCGGATTTGGTAGTGGTAGGGGCAGGTATGGTCGGCAGCGCGCTGGCCCTGGCCCTGCAGGATAGCGGGCTGAATATCCTGGTGGTCGATGGCAGCCCGCTGAGCGTCAAACCGTTCAATCACGGCGCCGCCTTCGAGCCGCGGGTCAGTGCCTTGTCGATGGCCAGCCAACGTATTCTGGAGCGCGTGGGGGCCTGGCCGGGTATCGCGGCGCGGCGCACCAGCCCTTACGGCGATATGCAGGTATGGGACGGCTCCGGCACCGGGCAGATTCATTTCAGCGCCGCCAGCGTGCACGCCGACGTGCTCGGCCATATTGTCGAGAACCGCGTGATCCAGGACGCCCTGCTTGAACGTCTGCACGACACTGAACTGGGCTTGCTGGCCAATGCTCGCCTGGAACAATTGCGCCACTCCGGCGACGACTGGCTGCTGACCCTGGCCGATGGCCGCAGCGTACGCACGCCCCTGGTGATTGCCGCCGACGGTGCCAACTCCGCCGTACGCCGTCTCGCCGGCTGCGCCACCCGCGAGTGGGATTATCTGCACCACGCCATCGTTACCAGCGTGCGCTGCAGCCAGCCCCATCAACAGACGGCCTGGCAGCGTTTTACCGATGACGGCCCGCTGGCATTTCTGCCTCTGGTTCGCGAGGACGATGAACAGGGCTGGTGCTCTATTGTCTGGTCCACCACCCCGGCTGAAGCCGAACGGTTGATGGCGCTGGATAACGCCGCGTTTTGCCGCGAACTGGGTAAGGCCTTCGAATGGCGCCTGGGCGAGGTGCTGGAGGCTGATCCACGCCTGTGTATTCCGCTGCGCCAGCGCCACGCCAAGCGCTATGTCGAACCGGGCCTGGCGCTGATTGGCGATGCCGCGCATACCATCCACCCGCTGGCGGGGCAGGGCGTCAACCTGGGCTTCCTCGATGCCGCGGTGCTGGCCGAAGTGCTGCTGCATGCCGTAGAGCGGGGCGAGAATATCGCCGATGAGCGTGTGCTCAGCCGCTTCGAGCGCCGGCGTATGCCACATAACCTGGCCATGATGGCGGCGATGGAAGGTTTTCAGCGCCTGTTCCAGGCTGATCCCTTACCGATTCGCTGGTTGCGCAATAGCGGCCTGAATCTGGTGGATGGCTTGGCTGAAGGCAAGGCGCTGTTTGTGCGCCAGGCCTTGGGTCTTTCCGGCGACCTGCCGACCCTCGCCAAGGCTTAGATCTCTTGGTGCGCGGAGCGCACCCTACGGTTTCTATGTAAACGAGATGGCCCCGGTTCGCCGCGCCCGCTTTGCAATCGCAATATCCGGACATACCTCGAACGCCTGCCGCCAAGTGAGGTTCACTATCATTTGCGGCCCTTCTGGCTTCTACGAGGAACTGCCCGTGCCGATTCGCCGCACCTTTCTTTCGCTCTTTGTGCTGATGGGCGCCACCACGGCGCAGGCCGCCGATGAAGTGGTGGTGTATTCCTCGCGCATCGACGAGCTGATCAAGCCGGTGTTCGACGCCTACACCGCCGAGACCGGAGTCAAGGTCAAGTTCATCACCGACAAGGAAGCGCCCTTGATGCAGCGCATCAAGGCCGAAGGCAGCCATGCCACTGCCGACCTGCTGCTCACCGTGGACGCCGGCAACCTCTGGCAAGCCGAGAACATGGGCATTCTGCAGCCGTTCGATTCGCCGGTGATCGACGCCAATATCCCCAGCCAATACCGCTCCTCCACCGATAGCTGGACCGGCCTGTCGTTGCGCGCGCGCACCATCGCCTATGCCAGCGAGCGGGTAAAACCCGAAGAACTGACCACCTACGAAGCCCTGGCAGATAAACAGTGGGAAGGGCGCTTGTGCCTGCGTACGGCGAAGAAGGTTTACAACCAGTCGCTGACCGCCACGCTGATCGAAACCCATGGCGCCGAAAAAACCGAAACAATCCTCAAGGGCTGGGTCAATAACCTGTCCACCGACGTGTTCTCCGACGATATCGCGGTGCTGCAGGCCATCAATGCCGGGCAGTGCGATGTGGGCATCGTCAACAGCTATTACTACGGGCGCCTGCATAAGGAAGACCCGAGCCTGGCGGTGAAGCTGTTCTGGCCGAACCAGGGGGACCGTGGCGTGCATGTCAACCTGTCGGGTATTGGCCTGACCCGGTATGCGCCGCACCCGGCGGCGGCCAAGGCGTTGGTGGAATGGATGACCGGGCCGAAGGCGCAGGCGATTTTTGCCGGGGTGAACCAGGAGTATCCGGCGAATCCTTCGGTGAAACCGTCGGAGGAAGTGGCGAGTTGGGGGATGTTTAAAGCCGATACCATCCCCGTCGAAGTGGCAGGTAAGCGCCAGGCAGAGGCGATCAAGCTGATGGATAGAGCTGGCTGGTATTAACCCCGTCCAACCCTGTAGGAGCCAGGGGGCGGCCATCCGATTGCTGGCGAACCCTGGAAACGGATATTCAAGACCGTCTTTTGCAGGGTTCGCCAGCAAGCTGGCTCCTACGTTATTTAACCTTTCCTTGGGAGTACGCGTGGTACATCGCCGTCGCTGGTACGCCATCTCGTTCGCCATTGCCGCGCTGGTGCTGCTGCCGCTCTCTGTCCTGCTGTTGTCGTGGCAAACCATCGACCACGAAATCTGGGCCCATCTGTGGGACACCCAGATGCTGCGTCTGCTGGGCAATACCTTGATCCTGGTCGTGGGTGTGGGCATTGGCGTCACCGTGCTGGGCGTCAGCCTGGCCTGGTTGACCAGCCTCTGCGAGTTCCCCGGCCGGCGCTGGCTGGACTGGGCACTGATGCTGCCCTTTGCCATTCCGGCTTATGTGCTGGCATTTGTCTTTGTCGGCCTGCTGGACTTTGCCGGGCCGCTGCAAAGCTTGCTGCGCGAGTGGTTCGGCAGCGGCGTGCGCCTGCCTCGGGTGCGCTCCACTCGCGGGGTAATTGCGGTACTGGTGCTGGTGTTTTACCCGTATGTCTATCTGCTTGCCCGCTCGGCGTTTCTGGCCCAGGGCAAAGGCCTGATGGAGGCGGCACGCATTCTTGGGCAGACGCCTTGGCAGGCGTTCTGGCGGGTGGCCATGCCGATGGCGCGTCCGGCGATCGGTGCCGGCGTGGCGTTGGCGTTGATGGAAACCTTGGCCGATTTTGGCGCGGTGTCAGTGTTTAACTTCGACACCTTTACCACCGCCATCTACAAAACCTGGTACGGCTTCTACAGCCTCTCAAGTGCCACCCAACTGGCCAGCCTGTTGCTGCTGGCGGTGATGCTGGTGCTCTACGGCGAACGGCGTGCCCGTGGCGCCAGCCGCCCGGCCAATGAGCGGCCGCGCGGGCAGGCGTTGTATCACCTGAAGGGCTGGAAGGCGCTGGCGGCCAGTGGCTGGTGTGGGCTGGTATTTGCCTGTGCGTTTCTGGTGCCGCTGCTGCAGTTGCTGGCCTGGTGCTGGCAGCGAGGGCGCTTTGATCTGGATGAGCGCTATATCGGTTTGATCCTGCACACTCTCTACCTCGGCATCATCGCGGCGGCGGTTACCGTAGCGGTGGCCTTGCTGCTGGTGTTTGCCCGCCGGCTGGTGCCAAGCCGGCCGATGCGCAGCGCCGTCAGCCTGGCCAACCTCGGTTATGCCTTGCCGGGTTCGGTGTTGGCGGTGGCGATCATGCTGGTGTTCAGCTACCTGGACCGCGCGCTGGTGGTGCCGCTGTCGCAGTGGCTGGGCGGGGCAGGCAAACCGCTGCTGCTGGGCAGCCTGTTGGCGTTGGTACTGGCCTATCTGATCCGCTTTATCACCGTGGCCTACGGCCCGCTGGAAGGTGCCCTGGCGCGTATCCGGCCGTCGCTGCCGGAGGCCTCACGCAGCCTTGGCGTGTCGGGCTATGGCCTGTTTTTCCGGGTTTACCTGCCATTGCTGGTGCCCGGCGCGCTGAGTGCCGGCTTGCTGGTATTTGTCGATGTGCTCAAGGAAATGCCCGCCACCTTGCTGATGCGCCCCTTCGGCTGGGACACCCTGGCCGTGCGTATTTTCGAGATGACCAGCGAGGGTGAATGGGCCCGCGCCGCGCTGCCGGCATTGACCCTGGTGCTGGTGGGCTTGCTGCCCGTCATCGCGCTTATCCGCCGCTCAGCCCGTCGTTACGGCCACTGACCAAGCGGTCGGTCGGGCGTGTGTGCAGGCGTCAGTCTTGCGGCTACAATGCGCGCCATTCGGTGTAGGACGTCATCCAGACCGGTGTGGTGAAAGGTCGTGTAAGTGCCTGGTTTTTCCAGGCGCAGCCAGCCTTCACGCACTGCCCGCACCTTCGCCAAGCCCGGAAGGAGAAACCCATGGGACAGCGCACGCCCCTCTATGATCAGCACCTTGCATTGGGTGCCAAGATGGTCGATTTCGGCGGTTGGGACATGCCATTGCACTACGGCTCGCAAGTCGAGGAGCACCACCAGGTGCGTCGCGATTGCGGGGTATTCGACGTGTCGCATATGACCGTCGTCGATGTCAGCGGGCCACAGGCCAAGGCCTATCTGCAGCACCTGCTGGCCAACGATATCGAACGCCTGCAAGACCTGGGCAAAGCGCTGTACAGCGGTATGCTCAATGCCGAGGGCGGGGTGATTGACGACCTGATCGTCTACCTCACTGCCGAGGGTTACCGCGTGGTGGTCAACGC
>JBCECW010000004.1:15483-21129 GCA_039207785.1 Pseudomonas sp.
GGTCAACGCCGCCACCCGCGACAAAGACATCGCCTGGATGCAGACGCAAACCGCCGGCTTCGATGTGCAGCTTAACGAGCGCAGCGAGTTGGCGATGCTGGCCATCCAGGGCCCGCAGGCGCGAGCCAAGGTTGCCGAACTGGTGTCGGCCAGCCGCGCCACGCTGATCAACGAACTCAAACCGTTCCAGGGTTTTGCCGATGGCGACTGGTTTATCGCCCGCACCGGTTATACCGGTGAAGATGGCCTGGAAATCGTGCTGCCGCGTGAGCAGGCACCGGACTTTTTCAATGAGCTGGTGGGCGCCGGTATTGCCCCCATCGGTCTCGGCGCGCGCGACTCCCTGCGCCTGGAAGCCGGCATGAACCTGTACGGCCAGGATATGGACGAAAGCGTTTCGCCGCTGGCCGCCAATATGGCCTGGACCATCGCCTGGGAGCCTGCCTCCCGCGCCTTTGTCGGGCGCCAAGCCCTGCAAGCGCAGCGCGACGCCGGCGCCCACGCCAAGCTGGTGGGCCTGGTGCTGGAAGAGCGCGGCGTATTGCGCGCCCATCAGGTGGTGCGGGTAGAAGGCATTGGCGAAGGCGAAATCACCAGCGGCAGTTTTTCGCCTACCCTGGGTAAATCCATCGCCTTGGCCCGAGTTCCTGCCAACACTGGCGAACGGGCTGAGGTCGAAATCCGTGGCAAGTGGTATCCGGTGCGGGTCGTACGGCCCAACTTTGTCCGCCATGGCAAGGCATTGATCTGAGCACCGTCTGAACATCGGCGGCGCGCCACGGAAAAACCGGGCGAGTCGCCACAACCTGCTAAATTTTCCAGGCGGACGTTCCGCCTCCCCGACTCCGAGGACAGACCTATGAGCAATATCCCCAGCGAACTGCGTTACGCCGCCAGCCACGAATGGGCGCGCCTGGAAGCCGATGGCAGCGTAACCGTGGGCATTTCCGACCACGCGCAGGAAGCGCTGGGCGATGTGG
The DNA here is from genome assembly GCA_039207785.1 of Pseudomonas sp. Taxonomy (GTDB): domain Bacteria; phylum Pseudomonadota; class Gammaproteobacteria; order Pseudomonadales; family Pseudomonadaceae; genus Aquipseudomonas. The sequence goes on from JBCECW010000004.1 coordinate 16,464, forward strand.
TATTCGTCGAGCTGCCGGAAGTCGGCAAGCAACTGGCCGCCGGGCAGGAAGCCGGCGTGGTGGAGTCGGTCAAAGCCGCTTCCGATATCTACTCGCCGGTCAGCGGTATCGTCACCGCCGTAAACGACGGCCTGGCCGATGCGCCGGAAAGCGTAAACGGCGACCCCTATGGCAGCTGGTTCTACAAGCTGCAACCAAGCGATGTCAGCGAGCTGGACAAGCTGCTGGACGCGGCGGCTTACCAGGCTGTGGCCGACGCCGACGCCGACGCCTAACAAAGTCAAATGCTCTTCACCCCTCTCCCGCTTGCGGGAGAGGGGCCGGGGGAGAGGGGCGGGGCAAACGCGGTGGCAGCCAAAAGCCCCTCTCCCGCCCTTCGGGCACCCTCTCCCGTAAACGGGAGAGGGGATAACCTGCGCTATTCCCCTTTCAGCTGCAATCTCGGCAACAACCCCAACAGCAGCACGTTGAACATGATCAACAAGCCGCTGCCCAGGGCGCTCAGCAGTTGCCATACGGTGCTGGGCAGCAGCCCCAGCAAATCCATGCCTACCAGCGACAGCAAGCGGTCTGTGAACCAGATGGCGTTCACGGCGATCATCAGGATCAGCACGACTTTCAGGGTGGGAATGGGATTGCCCATGGCAACGGTCCTTGTCGAGTAGAGAGAAGGGCCGATACTCGCATATCGGCCCTTCGCGTAACGGGTAGCGGTCGGCAATCCTGCCAGCTGACGCTCTTCCTGCTCGCTGACGCTACTGCGCCGGCGCCGGCTCGGCCGTCAGGATCGCTTGCGCCAACTGGTCATCGGTGGCCTGCAGGCCTGGGTGCTCGGCGCGCACTTTCTGCAGCGCCGCTTCCAGGTACGGGCCACGAATGGCGCCGTTGCTGGCGATAAAGCTGCCGGCATCTTCCTGGGCGTTGACGATCACTTTGTGGTCGTGGCGCGAGGTCAGGTAGAACGAACCGGTGGTGGCGCCCGACGACAGCACATTGCGCCAGAAGGTATCGGCCGAAGCCGAGGCGACAGGGACGATAACCAACAGCGAGGCGATAAGAAGTTTACGGGGCATGGTGTTTCTCCTGCGTGACTGGCGCAAAGGGCCTGAAGTTGTGACTTCAAGCCCAGCTCGCGAGTTCAGATTGCTTTACGCAGAGTTAGCCGCAGGCCTTAATTTTCAGCACCACGCCATCCTGGCCCACCACTTCCACCGGCGTGCCGGCGGGCATATCCGGGCCGCTGACCAGCCACAGGCTATCGCCTGCCTTGATCTTGCCGCGCCCGCCGACAATGGCTTCATGCAGGGCAAAGGTGCGGCCGACAAACTCCTGGCCACGTTGATTGAGGCCCGGCTGCTGCGAGGTTTTGCCGGCGTTGCGCAGGCGTTGCCACCAGAGCACCGCCGTCAGTACCGACAGCACGGCAAACAGCAGGAACTGCCAGGGCCACGGCAGGGCCGGGAACAGGTAGCTGAGCACGCCCACGGCGGCAGCGGCCATGCCGGTCCACAGCAGGTAACCGCCGGCACCGAACACTTCCAGAATCAGCAGCAGGGTGCCCAGCGCCAGCCAGTCCCAGAACGACAGGTGTTGCAGAAAATCCATCATCGCTAGCGCGTCCTTACGCGTTCTTGTCGTTGGCAAAGGTGGCCTTGACGATCTCGCCGATACCGCCCACCGCGCCAATCACCTGGCTGGCTTCCAGCGGCATCAGGATCACTTTGCTGTTATTGGCCGATGCCAGGTTGCCCAGGGCATCGACATACTTTTGCGCGACGAAGTAGTTGATCGCCTGCACGTTACCGCTGGCAATCGCTTCCGATACCACCTGGGTGGCGCGGGCTTCGGCCTCGGCCTGGCGCTCACGGGCTTCGGACTCCAGGAACGCCGCCTGGCGCTCACCTTCGGCTTCTAGAATCTGCGCCTGCTTCTTGCCCTCGGCAGTCAGGATCGCGGCGGCGCGCAGGCCCTCGGCCTCGAGGATTTGCGCACGTTTTACCCGCTCGGCTTTCATCTGCCCGCTCATGGCGGCCATCAGGTCGGCGGGTGGGCTGATGTCCTTGATTTCGATACGGGTGATCTTGATGCCCCAGGGCGCGGTGGCTTCGTCCACGGTGCGCAGCAGGCGCTCGTTGATCACATCGCGCTGGCCGAGCATGGCGTCCAGTTCCATGGAACCGAGCACGGTACGGATATTGGTTTGCAGCAGGTTGCGGATGGCGTGTTCGAGGTTATTCACCTCGTAGGCGGCCTGGGCGGTGTTGACCACCTGGAAGAAGCACACGGCGTCGATCTGCACCGTGGCGTTATCCGAGGTGATGACTTCCTGCGGCGGAATATCCAGCACGTTTTCCATCACGTTGATGCGCCGGCCGATACGGTCCATCACCGGCACGATGATATTCAGCCCGGGGCGCAGGGTGTTGGTGTAGCGGCCAAAGCGCTCCACGGTCCATTCGAAGCCCTGCGGCACGACCTTGAAGCCCATGAACAGAATGGCGACCGCGAGGCCGACGAACAGAAACAGCACACTGCCAATTTGCATAACGGATCCTTGTTGTAGTGATAAGCCGACCCATGGGGTGGTGTCGGCAACTTTACTTCTGCTCGCTCTGCGGCGTCACCCGCAACACTTCCTCAATCGTGGTGAGCCCGGCCGCCACTTTCTGTGCGCCGGATAGACGCAAACTGCGCATACCCTCTTTGAACGCCTGGCGGCGCAGCGACAGCAGGTCGGTGTCGGCACTGATAAACGGCTTCAGACTGTCGCTCAGCTGCATGATTTCGTACACCCCGGCACGACCCCGGTAGCCGGTATCTCGGCATTCCAGGCAGCCAACAGCCTTGTGCGCGCCGGTTGGCAATGGCGCGCTCCAGGGGCGGGTCAGGGTTTGCCAGTCTTCTTCGTTGATCTCTACCGGCGTTTTGCAATGCGGGCACAGGGTGCGCACCAGGCGCTGCGCCATGACGCCCAGCAGCGTGGCCTTGAGCAGGTAGTACGGCACGCCGAGTTCCAGCAGGCGGGTAATGGCGCTGGGGGCATCGTTGGTGTGCAGGGTGGAAAGCACCAGGTGGCCGGTGAGTGCCGCCTGGATCGCCATTTCTGCGGTTTCCAGGTCGCGGATCTCGCCGACCATGATGATGTCCGGGTCCTGGCGCATCAGCGCGCGTACGCCGCTGGCGAAGTTGAGGTCGATATTGTGCTGCACCTGCATCTGGTTGAAGGCCGGCTCGATCATCTCGATGGGGTCTTCGATGGTGCACAGGTTGACCTCGGAGGTGGCCAGTTTTTTCAGCGAGGTATACAGCGTGGTGGTCTTGCCCGACCCCGTGGGGCCGGTGACCAGGATGATGCCGTTGGGCTGGCTGGTCATTTCCAGCCAGCGCTTGAGGTCGTCCGGGGAGAAGCCCAGCTGGTCGAAGTTTTTCAGCAGCACTTCCGGGTCGAATATCCGCATCACCATCTTTTCGCCAAAGGCGGTGGGCAGGGTCGACAGGCGCAGTTCCACTTCGCCGCCGTCCGGGGTTTTGGTTTTTACCCGGCCGTCCTGGGGTTTGCGTTTTTCCGCCACGTTCATCCGCCCCAGGGTTTTCAGGCGGCTGACGATGGCCATGGTCACCTGAGGAGGGAACTGATAGACGTTGTGCAGCACGCCGTCGATACGGAAACGCACCGTGCCCTGCTCGCGGCGCGGCTCGATATGGATATCGCTGGCGCGCTGCTGGTAGGCGTACTGGAACAGCCAGTCGACGATATTGACGATATGCGAGTCGTTGGCGTCGGGCTCCTGGTCACTGGCCCCAAGGTTCAGCAGTTGCTCGAAGTTACCGACGTTGGTGCTTTTGCTATCCACCGCCGAGGCGCCGGTAACCGACTTGGCCAGGCGGAAGAACTCCACGGTAAAACGCTGGATATCGGCCGGGTTGGCCACCACTCGCTTGATCGGACGCTTGAGCACGTGGGTCAGGTTGGCTTCCCAGCTGCTGACAAAGGGCTGCGCGCTGGCAATGGTCACCGCTTCGTTATCCGCCGCCACGGCGAGAATCTTGTGGCGTTGGGCAAAGGCGTACGACATCAGCGGTAACGCTCGCGACGTTGATCTTCAGCGGGTCGATACGCAGGTAAGGCTGGCCGGCGAGGTTGGCCAGCCAGATGGTCAGGGTTTCCAGGTCGAGTTTCTTGCCGGGGCGCAGCAGGTCATCAACCTGCTGTGCGGCAATAAATTCCAGGGGGTGCAGCTGGGTGTTGCTGGAGCTGCGGCGGATCGCCATCAGTTGCTCGGCGGTGTCCTGGGCCACGCGGCCTTGGCTGACCAACTCGCGTAGCAGGTCATTGAGATCCAGCGTGCGATCCTGGCCCTGGGTAGCGAAGGCAGACATGCGAACTCCTGTTTGCAACGGTGCTGGCGAAACGAAATGACCCCTGTGCGGCAGTGGCCTAGAGCGTCAAGAATAGTCGCAAGCATGCCCGAAAACAGACTCAAATGCTGTGCACCCCTCTCCCGCTTGCGGGAGAGGGGCCGGGGGAGAGGGTCGAATCCATCGCAAATTTACGAAAAAAGCCCCTCACCCGCCCTCCGGGCACCCTCTCCCGCGCGCGGGAGAGGGGATAGGCTCCCCTCGCTTGGACGGCGTTCTCGATCAACCGCGCAGCAGGGTTTTCCAC
>JBCECW010000005.1:0-20933 GCA_039207785.1 Pseudomonas sp.
TCGAACAGCGCCGCCTTGCCCAGTTCGAGAATCTCGCTGAGCTTGAGCTTGCTCTTCAACCAGCGCAGCGCCCGTAGCAAATCCTGCTCCTGCTCGGTGAAATCGCAGCCCAGCGGGTATTCGGCAAACAGCTCGCGATGCTGCTCATAACAACCCTGCAAACGCGCCGGGGTGTTGTCGCGGTACTCCGCGGCCAGAACAAAGTCCTTCGCCAGCTTGCCGGCCTCCTGGGCCTCCCAGATCAGCTCATCCTGAAAGCGCGAGTCGGCAATCTGCAGCATGGCGATGATCACCTGCTCGTCGTTCTTGCCGCGTAGATCGGCAATACCGTACTCGGTAATCACGATATCGCGCAGGTGCCGGGGGATGGTGGTGTGGGCGTACTGCCAGCGGATATTGGAGCTGACCTCGCCGCCCGCCTCGCGCCAACTGCGCAGCATCAGGATGGCGCGGGCATCGTCGAGCGCATGGGCCTGGGCGAAAAAGTCGTACTGGCCGCCCACACCACTAATCACCCGCCCATCCTCCAGCTGATCGGCCGCGCTGGCGCCGAGCAAGGTGACGCAGAAGGCGCTGTTGATAAACCGCGCCTCGCCGCGTTGCAGACGCTTGAGTGTCTCCTGGCCATACAGGCGGTTGATAAAACCGATGCCGGTCATGCCGATCCGCGAACGGCGCTCGTCATCCAGTTGCTGCAGACGGCGATAGAACGCCTGCGGCCCGAGAAAAAAACCGCCATGGATGCACACCCCGGCGCGGGTCGGGCGCAGGTAGGGTTGCAAGGCCGCCACACAGGCCGGGTTATGCAGGTCGGCGACAATCATCTGGCCATTGGCAAAGCGCAGGTTCGGGCCTTCGACACTCACCTCCTCGGCCAGTAACCCCTGGCTTTGCAGCCAGCCAACCAGTGGCTGGTCCAGCTGCAGATCGGGCTCGGTGTCACGCCACGCGGCAAGATCAAGCTGCCCCTGCTCATCCAGAACGCCGCAGTTGGCCAGGCCTTGCAAGCGCTTATCGGGGAACACCGGCCGGCGCACGATGCCGGCATCGAACAAGGCCACCAGACCCGGCACCAGCATTTCGCTGCAGCCGTACAAGCCTTTGGCAAAAGGCTGCACGCCACCGTACTGCTCGATCAACGACGCCCAGCGCGGCCCATGCAGCGTATCCAGCACGGCCTGGTAGGCGCTGTTGTCACGTTGGCGATTGAGCAAGGCAGCGGTTACCGCATCGCCCATCGAGCCGATGCCGATCTGCAAGGTGCCGCCATCGCGCACCAGGCTGCTGGCGTACAGGCCGATGGCGTGGTCGGCGATGCCCACCGGCATATTCGGCGTGGAAAACAGCGTGCTGGGCTCACCCGCCTCGATCAGCAGGTCGAAGTCATCCTGCGGGCGCTCGGCATCGCCGGGCATATAGGGCAGGTCAGCATGTACCTGCCCAACGCAGAGGATGGTTTCGCCAGCCTGCTTGCGAGCCTGCAGCATGGGCAACAGGTCGAGGGTGATATCGGTATTGCAGCTCAGGCTCAGGTGGTCCGGGTGCATGGGGTCGGCGGCCACCAGCTGCGCCACCACGTTGATGCCCTTGCGGTTAAGGTCGCGTGCCACCTGGCTGTAGTTGAGGCTGACATACTGCTGCTGCGCCTGGGGATTGTGCAGCTGGCTGCCGGGCTGCAGGTAGAACTCCTGCAACTGCACATTGGCTGGCAGCGTGCCGTGGCGCTGGTCCTGCAGGTAATCCAGCTCGGGATAATTGCCAAACACCCGCTCGAGAAATGGCGCCATCAGACGCTTTTCCAGCTCGCTGCTGGCGTGGGGACGGCCGAGGGACAGCGCGGTATAGATCGTCAGCGAGCGCTGGGGCTCGGCCTTGATCCGCTGGTACAGCGCATTGACCAGCCGATTGGGCTTGCCCAGACCGAGGGGTAGGCCTAAATGAATCGGTCCGTCGATGCGCTGCAGAATCTGCTCGACGGCGTGGTCCAGAGAGCAAAGGGCCAAGGTTCTATCTCCATGAAGTGGCTTATGCAGTGTGACTGCAAAATCACGCGGATGACGCCCGGTTTCGTGGAAAAGAAAAAGCTTCGCGAGCAAGCTCGCTCCTACGGACCTGGGCAAATCGTAGGAGCGAGCTTGCTCGCGAAGCGTTTCAGCGCCCATAAAAAAACCGCCCGAAGGCGGTTTTTTCTGCAGAAGACTCGGCTTATTTCAGGCCGGACATCTTCTGGATAGTGGCTTTCAGCTCAGCATCGCTGCAATCAGCACAGGTGCCTTTTGGCGGCATGCTGTTGATACCGGTGATGGCTTTGGCCAGCAGACCGTCGAGGCCGCCTTGGTGGTCGGCGCGGTCTTTCCAGGCAGCGCTGTCACCGATTTTCGGAGCACCCAGCACGCCAGCGGTGTGGCAAGCGCCACAGTGTGCGGCAATGATGTCGTCCGGCGTTTTCGCGCCGCCGCCAGCCGAGGCAGCAACGGCTTCGATGCCTTTGCACTCTTCGCCCTGGACGCAGACTTCACCCACTGGCTTCAGTCGCGCAGCGATGTCGTCGTTGGTGGTCGCAGCCTGAGCGCTGACCGCCCAGAGGGCCAACACAGCGACGTGCGCCGCCAGCATTTTCTTAATTAGGTTCACGCTTACACCCTCTATCGTGGCTAGTCACGCTCGCGGCCACGGTTGCGCGAGCGGGCGACAGTATACCGATTAGGCCACCGTGTCGGAACACGGCATCCTGTCGCAGGTCTTTGTAATCAAATATTGCCGCCCAATGGACGACGATTTTCTAGTTTTTATAGGCAGGCTGAGCCACCAAGCCCAGCCCAGACATCAAAAATTGGCGGGGGTGGTGGCACTGATCAACCGTGCCGGCTCGCCAAACGGGTTTCTGAAACGATGCGGCTTGCTGCTTTCAAAGTAGTAGCTGTCGCCGCTTTCGAGAATATAAATCTCGCCATTGACCGTCAGCTCCAGCCGGCCATTGACCAGCAGACCGGACTCCTCGCCCTCATGGGTAAGCATTTCGTCGCCAGTGTCGGAGCCTGGGGGGTAGGTTTCGTCAAGAAAGGCGATGGCCCTGCTTGGATGCGCCTTGCCAACCAATTTCATGGTGACCGCGCCACTGGACAGATCGACCAGTTCGCTCGCTTTGTAAACCACCTGGGTGTGGTTGTCCTGTTCCACTTCGAGGGAGAAAAACTCGACCAACGACATGGGGATGCCTGCCAGCACTTTTTTCAGCGAGCTGATCGAGGGGCTTACGCTGTTCTTCTCGATCATGGAAATGGTGCTGTTGGTGACGCCCGCCCGTTTGGCGAGTTCACGTTGAGACAGGCCTTTAAGCTTGCGAATAGATTGCAGTCGAACGCCGACGTCCAATGATAGAGCCCCCTTGGGAAGATACGGATTTGAGGCCGCATCATCGCAACAGCGTTCAGTATTTACAACACTTGGCCTGCAATCCTGTTCACATCCGGCGCTAAGCCCCGGAATAGACGAGTGGCGTACGGCGTAAATTACAGAAAAGCTGATAGGGAATGGTGCCGGCGGCGGCCGCAACGTCGCTGGCGAGCACCTGTTTGCCCCATAACTCCACCCGGCTACCGACCCCGGCCTGGGGCAGATGGGTGAGATCGACCGTGAGCATATCCATCGATACCCGGCCGATCAGGCGGCTGGGCTGGCCGTCGATAATCACCGGCGTGCCACTGGGCGCGTGGCGCGGATAGCCATCGGCATACCCCATGGCCACCACGCCAACCCGGGTGGGCTGCTCGGTGACATAACGGGCGCCATAGCCAATAGGCTCGCCAGCTGGCAGTTCACGCAGGCTGATGATTTTCGACTCCAGGGTCATCACCGGCTGCAAGCGGCTGGCGTGCTCGTGCGGGGTTTCGAACGGGCTGGCGCCGTACAGCATCAGGCCGGAGCGCACCCAGTCGGTCTTTTGCAACGCGGGAAAGCGCGGCGACCAACCGAGGATCGCCGGCGAGTTATACAGGCTGACCTCGGCCTGCAAGCCTTCACGGGCCTGGGCGAAAGCGGCCATCTGCTCTTCACTGCGCGGGTTTTCCAGCTCATCGGCGCGGGAGAAGTGCGTCATCAGCACAATCTTTTCCACCTTGCCGCTGGCCTGCAAACGGCGATAGGCGTCCTGGTAATGCTCAGGAAAAAAGCCCACACGGTGCATACCCGAGTCCAGCTTCAGCCAAATCTGCAACGGCTTGCGCAACTGCGCGCGCTCGATGGCCTCGACTTGCCAGGCGGTGTGCACCACGCACCAGAAATCGTGCTCGACGATCAGCGCCAGCTCATCGGCTTCGAAAAAACCTTCGAGCAGCAGGATCGGTCCGCGGATACCGGCGGCCCGCAGGCTCAACGCCTCTTCGATACAGGCCACGGCAAAGCCGTCGGCCTCGTCCTGCAACGCCTGGGCGCAGGGCACCGCGCCATGGCCATAGGCATCGGCCTTGATCACTGCCAGCGCGCGGGCACCGGTCAGTTCGCGGGCCAGGCGGTAGTTATGGCGCAAAGCAGCGAGGTCGATCAGGGCACGGGCGGGACGCATGGCGACGGTCTTCTTGGAGTTTTTAGAGTGAACGGCTGGGTTACGGCAATGCGGCGATAACGGTCATTTCCACCAACGCGGCGTCGGTATACAGCTTGGCCTCGACACAGGCACGGGCCGGCGCGGTGCCGGGCGTTACCCAGGCATCCCAGACGGCGTTGAGGCCGGCATAACCGCTGGCCATATCCTTGAGGTAGATGGTTACCGAGAGGATATGGCTCTTGTCGGTGCCGGCTTCGGCGAGCAGGCGGTCGATATTGTTCAGGGTTTCGCGGGTTTGCTGGGCCGCGTCACCCTCGTAGCTGTCCGCCAACTGGCCGGCCAGGTAGACCGTGCCATTGTGGATAACGATTTCGCTGTAACGGGTTTCAGTGCGCTGGCGCTGGATGGGCATGCTTGAGGCTCTCTTTGGATTGGCCATAACGGGAAATATCCAACCCTTCGGCGCTGATCTGCGGGCGTTTTTTCGCCATCAGATCGGCCAGCAGGCGACCAGAGCCACAGGCCATGGTCCAACCGAGGGTGCCATGGCCGGTATTGAGGAACAGGTTCTTGTACGCCGTGGCGCCCACAATCGGCGTGCCATCGGGCGTGGTCGGGCGCAGGCCGGTCCAGAACTCGGCCTGGGCCAGGTTGCCGCCCTTGGGATACAGATCGTTGACGATCATTTCCAGGGTTTCGCGGCGGCGCGGGTTCAGGCTCAGGTCGAAGCCGGCGATTTCCGCCATGCCACCGACACGGATGCGGTTGTCGAAACGGGTGATGGCGACCTTGTAGGTTTCATCGAGAATGGTCGAGGTTGGGGCCATATCGCCGTTGGTGATCGGCACGGTCAGCGAATACCCCTTGAGCGGGTACACCGGTGCCTTGATGCCCAGCGGCTTGAGCAATTGCGGCGAGTAGCTGCCCAGGGCCAGCACGTAACGGTCAGCGGTTTCCAGCTTGCCGTTGATCCACACGCCGTTGATGCGGTCACCGGCGTGGTCGAGGCCTTCGATCTGTTGCCCGAAGCGGAACTCAACACCCAGCTCCACGCACATCTCGGCCAGGCGGGTGGTGAACATCTGGCAGTCGCCCGTCTGGTCATTCGGCAGGCGCAGGGCGCCGGCGAGGATATTGGTGACACCGGCCAGGGCCGGCTCAACGCGGGCGATGCCGGCGCGGTCGAGCAGCTCGTAAGGCACACCGGACTGTTCCAGTACGGCAATATCCTTGGCGGCGTTATCCAGTTGCGCCTGGGTACGGAACAGCTGGGTAGTGCCCAGGCTGCGGCCTTCGTAGGCAATACCGGTTTCGGCGCGCAATTCGTCGAGGCAGTCGCGGCTGTATTCGGACAACCGCACCATGCGCTCCTTGTTCACCGCATACCGGCTGGCGGTGCAGTTGCGCAGCATCTGCAGCATCCACAGGTATTGGTCGATATCGGCGGTGGCTTTGATGGCCAGCGGCGCGTGGCGTTGCAGCAGCCACTTGATGGCTTTCAACGGCACGCCCGGCGCGGCCCAGGGCGAGGCGTAGCCAGGGGATACCTGGCCGGCGTTGGCGAAGCTGGTTTCCATGGCGGGAGCGTCCTGGCGGTCGACGACCACCACTTCGAAGCCGGCACGGGCCAGATAGTAGGCACTGGTGGTACCAATCACACCGCTACCCAACACCAGAACTCGCATGATTTGCTCCCTCGCCGCGACTTTACGCTGACGTTTGAAATCTTGATCGAAATTCCGCGCAGTATATGGAGCGCCTGCCAGTGCATTTCACTGTATTGATAGCTATATTTGGCGAGAATTCTTGGCAAAAGCCCTTAATACAGAGGCAGATTCCCCATGAGAACCCAGCATCAGAGCCGTCGTGAACTGGACAAGATCGACCGTAATATTTTACGGATCCTGCAGGAAGACGGCCGTCTGTCCTTTACCGAGCTGGGGGAGCGCGTGGGCCTGTCCACCACGCCCTGCACCGAGCGGGTTCGCCGCCTGGAACGCGAGGGCATCATCATGGGCTACCACGCCCGGCTGAACCCGCAGCACCTCAAAGCCAGCCTGCTGGTATTCGTTGAGATTAGTTTGGACTACAAATCTGGCGATACTTTCGAAGAGTTCCGACGGGCTGTGCTGAAGCTGCCGCATGTATTGGAGTGCCACTTGGTGTCTGGCCACTTCGACTATCTGGTGAAAGCGCGGATTTCCGAGATGGCCTCGTACCGCAAGCTGCTGGGTGACATCCTGCTCAAGCTCCCGCATGTGCGTGAGTCCAAGAGCTATATCGTCATGGAAGAAGTGAAGGAAAGCCTGACCTTGCCCGTGCCGGACTAAGGCTTACACCAACACTTGGCGTGTACTGGCAATCAGCTGGTGCACGCCTTTTTCCACCTGCGCATCCACCCACTCCTCGGGCCGCCGGCCATTCGGGCAAGGCATGCGCGGCGTGGTGCCGAACAGGCGACAAATCAGCGGGCGCTGGTCATACACCTCGCAGCCTTGCGGCCCCAGGTGCACACAGTTGAACTCGGCAAGCGCCGCCTCGTGTTCGGCATCGCTTTTTACCGGCAGCCGCGCCATTTCCTCAGACGACGCCGTTACCGGCCCACAGCAATCGTGGCAGCCGGGCACACAGGCAAAGCTGGGAATGCGCTGGCGCAGGTGGTCGATCTTGCGGCTGTTGCAGCTCATGGGCGGGGTCCTTGGGCGGTGCGCCATGGTAACAAAGGCGACCCGCATTCCCCTGGAACTGTCCCATTACGACCGACCAAAGGTTTTTTCCTACCCAGCCCTTGGCTCGGTCTGACCCCGCGCTTATCCTGCGTAAAATTTACCAAACATAAGAATCAGGATTTCAAACATGAACGCCAGCGTTCAGCCTTCCGTGAAGCAGCAACCGCACGCCCCGTCCTATTACGCCGCCACCGCCAACCGCCAGCTCAGCTTTCCCACGCTAAGCGGCGATGCCCAAGCGGATGTCTGTATCGTCGGCGGCGGTTTTTCCGGCCTTAATACCGCCATCGAACTGGCTGAGCGCGGCTTGTCGGTGGTGCTGCTGGAAGCCAACCAGGTCGCCTGGGGCGCCAGCGGGCGTAACGGCGGCCAGTTGATTCGCGGCGTGGGCCATGACGTCGACCGCTTCGCCAACGTCGTGGGCGCCGACGGTGTACGCGAGCTGAAATTGCTCGGCCTGGAAGCGGTGGAAATCGTGCGCCGGCGCATCGAGCACTTCAATATCCAGTGCGACCTCACCTGGGGTTACTGCGACCTGGCCAACAAACCGGCCGACCTGGAAGGTTTTGCCGAAGACCTCGCCGAACTGCGCAGCCTTGGCTATCGCCATGACCTGCGCCTGCTGCACGCCGACGATATGCACCAGGTGGTCGGTTCCAGCCGCTATGTCGGCGGTCTGATCGACATGGGTTCCGGCCATTTGCACCCGCTGAACCTGGCCCTGGGTGAAGCCGCTGCCGCGCAATCGCTGGGGGTCAAACTCTACGAACACTCGGCCGTTACCCGTATCGACTACGGCAGCGAGGTGCTGGTGCACACCGCCACTGGCAAGGTCCGAGCAAAAAACCTGGTGCTGGCCTGCAACGCCTACCTCAATGGGTTGAACAGCACCCTGGGCGGCAAAGTGCTACCCGCCGGCAGCTATATCATCGCCACCGAGCCGCTGAGCCAGGCGCAAGCGCGCACCCTGATTCCGCAAAATATGGCGCTCTGCGACCAGCGTGTGGCCCTGGACTACTATCGCCTGTCGGCCGACCGCCGCCTGCTGTTCGGCGGTGCCTGCCACTACTCCGGGCGCGACCCGAGCGATATTGCCGCCTATATGCGGCCAAAAATGCTCGAGGTCTTCCCGCACCTGGACAAAGTAAAGATCGACTTCCACTGGGGCGGCATGATCGGCATCGGCGCCAATCGCTTGCCGCAGATCGGCCGGCTCAAGGACCAGCGCAATGTGTTCTACGCCCAGGCCTACTCGGGCCATGGCGTGAATGCCACGCACCTGGCGGGCCGACTATTGGCCGAAGCGATTGCTGGCCAGGAGAGTCGCGGTTTTGATCTGTTCGCCAGCGTGCCCCATGTGACCTTCCCCGGCGGCAAATACCTGCGCTCGCCGTTGCTGGCCCTGGGGATGTTGTGGCATCGGTTGAAAGAGGTGATGTAAGCCCGGTGGATGCCCCGTACGTAGGAGCCAGCTTGCTGGCGAAGCGCTTGGTTTCCAGGATTCGCTAGCAAGCCAGCTCCTACAGGAGCATTTACCGCCGGATTACAACGTCCAGAACGGCCGCAGTGCCTCGTAATTGGCTTCGGCGCGGGTCAGGCCAATGTCGGCAAGCTGGGCGTCAGTGAGGTTGAGCAAAGCGCGGCGGGTGGTCAGGCGGCGCCAGAAGGCAGCCCAGCGCGACATCGGCGCTTTAGCCTTGCGCTGACCATTGGCCAGCGCTTTGGCCACGGCCAATTTCCCCACCAACTCGTTTTGACCCACGGTCAACCGAACATCGCTAAGCCCATTCATTTCCCTCACCCTGCGGTATGTGTGTGTGTGGAAATAATCATGCGCGCTGGGCAAAAAGCAGGACAGATTCAAAAAACCTCTATTTGCGCCATACAGATTTGTCCCTGCGCCAGCTGAATGGTGTTTTTCTGCCGTATCTGTATGGCCCTTGCCAAAGTAGCCAGCAAAAAGCACCATCTGTGCTTTCCGCTCCCGCGCAGGCACGCCGCCATGACGCTCTATGTAAACCTCGCCGAGTTGCTCGGCTCGCGTATCGAACAAGGTCTGTATCGTCCCGGCGACCGTTTGCCGTCGGTGCGCGCCTTGAGTGCCGAACATGGCGTCAGCCTGAGCACCGTGCAGCAGGCCTATCGCCATCTGGAAGACCAGGGACTGGCAATGCCCCGGCCCAAGTCCGGCTACTTTGTCCCCGAAGAGCGCGAGAAGCCGGCCTTACCGATGGTGTCGCGCACCGCACAGCGGCCAGTGGAAGTCTCGCAATGGGACCAGGTGCTGGAGCTGATCAGCGTCGCCCCCGGCAGCGATGGCCTGATCCAGCTGGGCCGCGGCCGCCCGGACCACACCAGCCCCACACTGAAACCGCTGCTGCGTACCCTGTCGCGCCTAAGTCGTCGGCAAGACCTTAGCGGCCTGACCTACGGCTGTATCCGCGGCCATCAGCCGCTGCGCGAACAGATCTCGCGCCTGATGCTCGACTCCGGCTGCCAGATTCCGGCGGACGATATCGTGATCACCACCGGCTGCCACGAGGCGTTGTCGGCAGCGATCCGCGCCATTTGCGAGCCGGGCGATATCGTCGCCGTCGACTCGCCCAGCTTTCATGGCGTGATGCAGGCGCTCAAAGGCTTTGGCATGAAGGCCCTGGAGCTGCCCACCGACCCACTGACCGGCATCAGCCTGGAAGCCCTGGAGCTGGCCCTGGAACAATGGCCGATCAAGGCCATCCAGCTCACGCCCAACTGCAATAACCCCATGGGCTACATCATGCCCGACGCCAACAAGCGCGCGCTGATCGCCCTGGCCCAGCGCTACGACGTGGCGATTATCGAAGACGATGTGTATGGCGAGCTGGCCTACCACTACCCGCGCCCGCGCACGATCAAGTCCTACGACGACGACGGCCGCGTGCTGTTGTGCAGCTCGTTTTCCAAGACCGTGGTGCCGGGCCTGCGGATCGGCTGGATCGCCCCGGGGCGCTACCAGGAAAAGGTGCTGCATATGAAATACATGGGCACCGGCACCACCGCGCAGTTGCCGCAACTGGCCCTGACCGAGTACCTGCAAGCCGGTCATTACGAACCGCATATCCGCCGGATGCGCGCGCAATATATGCGCAGCCGCGACCAGATGATCGATTGGGTCAGCCGCTATTTCCCGGCGGGCACCCGCGTCAGCCGGCCGCAAGGCAGTTTTATGATCTGGGTGGAAATGCCCGAAGGCTTTGACAGCATTCGCCTGAACCGCGAGCTCAAGCCGCACAAGATCCAGATTGCCCCGGGCAGCATCTTTTCCGCCGCGGGCAAATACCGCAATTGCCTGCGTATGAGCTACGCCAGCAAGCCGGACGCCAAGACCGAGGCGGCGGTGCGGATTGTGGGTGAGACGGTGGCGAAGCTGCTCGCCGAACACGCGTAAACAGCCAAGAGCCCCTCTCCCCAACCCTCTCCCGCAGGCGGGAGAGGGAGCCGACCGAGGTGGTGCGGCTATCGGCGATAGATTCCCCTCTCCCGCCTGCGGGAGAGGGGCTAGGGGAGAGGGTAAAGCGACCTACTCCCCACCCGCCAACTTCGCCTGCACCGGCTCCCCCAGCCCCTTGCCGCGCAGCAGCAACACCACAAACCCCGCCGCCCCCACCGCCATCATCAGCGGCAAGGCATGCCCGCTGACCCACTGGCTGATTGCGCCGGTCAGCAGCGGCCCGAACAGGCAACCGATGCCCCACAGCTGGGAGATATGGGCATTGGCGCGTACCAGTTGATCGTCACGGAAACGCTCGCCGATCAGGATCAGCGACAGGGTGAACAAGCCCCCTGCACTGGCGCCGAACAGCACCCATACCGGCCAGATCAGCAGGGTGTGCAGCAACAGCGGCACACACAGGCTGGAAATCATCAACACCACGCCGCAGCCCATAAACAGGCGTTGCCGTGACATGCGGTCGGCCAGCCAGCCGATAGGCAATTGCAGCAGGGCGTCGCCAACCACCACCACACTGGCCATCAGCAGGGCGGTTTCCTGGCTAAAGCCTTGATGCAGGCCGTAGACCGGTAGCAGGGTCAGCATCATCGCTTCGAACGCGGCAAACAGGCTGACCGCCCAGGCAATCGCCGGCATGCTTGCGCAGAACGCCCAGAGTCCACGGCCCGACGCACTGTGGCTATCCACCCTGGGGGCGCCGGTGCGGCCCCAGAGCATCAGCGAGCCGCCGATCAGCAGCCCCGTGCCGGTCCAGAACCCCAGGTCGGTGCTGGTGCCCAGCAGGCTGAGCACCAGCGGACCACACAGTTGGCTGAGCGCATAACCGGTGCCATACAGCGCCACCAGCCGGCCGCGCCAGCGGTCCACGGCCAGTTGGTTGATCCAGCTTTCGCCAAGGATAAACACCACGGTCAGGGCTACGCCCAAGAGCAGCCGCAGCACCAGCCAGATGGGGTAGCTGGGCAGCAGCGCCATGGTGCTAACGCCCACGGCACTCACCAGCAGGCAAATCTGCATCAGCCCCGTGGTACCAAAGTGTGCAGCCAGGCGGCCGGCCAACACCGAGCCGAGCAAAACGCCCACCGCCGGCATGGCCGCCATTACGCCAATGGCGAAGTTGCCGTAGCCCCAGCTTTCCAGGCGCAACGAAACCAGAGGCATGGTCACCCCCAGCGCCAAGCCGATGCTGACCACCGACGCCACCACGGCAAAATAGGTACCCCAACGCATGACCACGGGCCATCTCCTTGTGCTGGGCCGGAAAATAAAAACGGCCGGGTTTCCTCGCAGAAACCCGGCCGCAGGTATGGCTCCAAGAGCCGGCCCCGAATTAAAACCTGGGGCGGACCTCTGGAAGCGCAGGCGCTTCCATCAGATGAACAGTTTTTGATCTACCACTGGCAACACAGAAAAAGAGCTTCTGGGCTAAGGCCAGGCAAGGCGCCCCGGAGCTTTAAAGCGCAGCGTACTGCAGTACGTGAGCATTTAAAGCGAGGACGCAACGCAGCATGGCCGACGACCAGGAGCTCGTCCCGATATCACAGCTTGATCCAAGTGGATTTCAACTCGGTGTACTTATCGAAGGCGTGCAGCGACTTGTCGCGACCATTACCCGACTGCTTGAAACCACCAAACGGTGCGGTCATATCGCCGCCGTCGTACTGGTTCACCCACACGCTACCGGCACGCAGGGCCTTGGCGGTCAGGTGGGCCTTGGAGATATCGCTGGTCCATACCGCTGCGGCCAGGCCGTAGATGGTGTCGTTGGCGATTTCCACAGCTTGTTCAGCGTTGTCGAAGGCAATAACCGACAGTACCGGGCCAAAGATTTCTTCCTGGGCGATACGCATGGAGTTGCTTACGCCGTCGAAAATGGTCGGCTCGACGTAGGTACCACCAGTGGACTCCAGGGTACGTTTGCCACCCGCGACCAGCTTGGCGCCGTCGGCATGGCCGGCGTCGATGTACTTCAGCACCTGGTTCATCTGCTGGGTATCGACCAGCGCACCGACGTTGGTTTCCGGGTCCAGTGGGTTGCCGGCTTTCCAGCCTTTGAGGGCCTCGACCACCATCGGTACAAATTTGTCCTTGATCGAACGCTCGACCAGCAGGCGGGAACCGGCGGTGCATACTTCGCCCTGGTTGAAGGCGATGGCGCCAGCGGCGGATTCAGCAGCGGCTTGCAGGTCCGGGGCGTCGGCGAAGACGATGTTCGGGCTCTTGCCGCCGGCTTCCAGCCAGACGCGTTTCATGTTCGATTCGCCGGCATAGATCATCAGCTGCTTGGCGATTTTGGTGGAGCCGGTGAACACCACGGTGTCCACGTCCATATGCAGGGCCAGGGCCTTGCCGACGGTGTGGCCGTAGCCTGGCAGCACGTTCAGCACGCCCGCTGGGATACCAGCTTCGATGGCCAGTTGGGCGATACGAATGGCGGTCAGTGGCGACTTTTCCGACGGCTTCAGAATGATCGAGTTACCGGTGGACAGGGCCGGGCCGAGTTTCCAGCAGGCCATCATCAGCGGGAAGTTCCACGGCACGATGGCGCCAACCACGCCCACTGGCTCGCGAGTAACCAGGCCCAGTTCGTTGTGACGGGTGGCTGCCACTTCGTCGTAGATCTTGTCGATGGCTTCACCGCTCCAGGCCAGCGCATTGGCAGCGCCCGGTACGTCGATATTCAGCGAGTCGCTGATGGGCTTACCCATGTCCAGGGTTTCCAGCAGGGCCAGCTCTTCGGCGTGCTCGTTGAGCAGCGCGGCGAAGCGAATCATGACTTCCTTGCGCTCGGCCGGCGCCTTGCGCGACCACACGCCGGAGTTGAAGGTGGCGCGGGCATCTTTGACTGCCAGCTCGGCATCGGCCAGGTCGCAGCTGGCGACTTTGCCCAACACACGGCCATCGACCGGGCTTACGCAATCGAAGGTGTCACCGGATACCGCAGCGGTGTATTCGCCATGGATAAAGGCACGGCCTTCGATCTTCAGGTCCTGGGCACGTTTTTCCCAATCGGCGCGGGTCAAGGTGGTCATGTGTGCGTCCTCTTATTAGTCGAGCTTTAATCAAGACGGAACAGGCGGCGTGGGCACGCGCGTCTGTCAAAAATTCTGCAAGGCCTGCGTGGCCGAGTGTGCCGGCCACACTAAACCAGAGCTCGGCGCCTTTCCATTATTTTTTACAAACAGCGCAAAAACGACCTTGTCATGTTCGTTTTATTAAACATAGACTGCGGACCAGTTTGCCAGACTGGTAACTACCCGCCACTGCGCGCGGGTCCGCGAGCAATAAAACCAACACCTGGACCACCGCATGAATATCCAAGCCATCGTCGACTTCGCCGCCGCCACCACAGCCGCCGAACACTACCGCCCCGCCCCTGAAAAAGTGCTCAAGGGCGACCCCGAGCAAAACGTGCGCAACCACTACGCCAGCCCCTGCGGCCAGTTCGCCAGTGGTGTCTGGGAAGGTGCCGTGGGTCATTGGACCGTGAATTACACCGAACACGAGTACTGCGAAATCCTGCAAGGCGTGTCGGTTCTGCGTGATGCCGAAGGCAACGCAAAAACCCTGCGCACCGGTGACCGCTTTGTCATCCCGGCCGGCTTCAAAGGCACCTGGGAAGTGCTGGAGCCCACCCGCAAGGTGTATGTGATGTTTGAACAAGCAGCGAGCTGATTGCCGCTGTGTAGTACCTGTTTTCCTGCGTGAACTTCAGCCCGCCCCCGCGGGCTTTTTTATGCGCGGGATTTGTGTGCGCCCCGGCCCTCACCCCTAGCCCCTCTCCCGCAAGCGGGAGAGGGGAACTAATCGGCGTTCGACAGAAAAACCGCGACCGGCCCCCTCTCCCGCTCGCGGGAGAGGGCTGGGGTGAGGGGCTCTTGTTTGCGATCCACTTAAAACTCCAGCGTACTCGACACCTCAAACAACCGCGGATCGCCAATCGAGATCAGGTACGGGTTGGTCGACGACGAGTAGTAGGTCTTGTCGAACATATTCTTCACGTTGAATTGCAGCTTTACCTTCTTGCCGCCCAGCTGGGTGTCATAGCTGGCGAAGGCATCGGCCACGGTGTAGTCCGGCAAGGTAAAGGTATTTTCCGCATTACCCGCCCGCTCACCGACGTAGCGAGCGCCGGTGCCCACGCGCAGGCGGTCGCCGCCCAGCACCTGGCCGAAGTCATACACGCCGAACAGCGAGCCGGTGTTGCGCGCCACATTGGCCAGGTCATTGCCTTTGAGTTTCGGGTCTTTGGTCACCCAGGCATCGATATAGGCATAGGTGCCGATCAGGCTGATCCGGTCGGTGATCTGCCCCGTGATATCCAGCTCCACACCGCGTGAAGTCACGGCGCCAGCGGCACGGGCGATGGTTTCTGCTGCAGGCGTACCAGCGTTGATCGTTTCGTAAACCTGCACATTGGTCTTGTCGATATTGAACAGCGCCAGGGTGCCGGTGACGCGGCCCGGCATATCCAGCTTGGCGCCCACTTCCCAGGACTTGCCCTCCTCTGGCTCCAGGCCATTGATATCGGCACCGCCGGTCAGCGGCGCGATGGTGGAGTTGGGCTTGAACGACTCGCTATAGCCGCCATACAGGGAAAACACCTCGTTCCACTGGTACACCAGGCCCACGCGCGGCAGCCAGGTCTGGCCGTTGATATCGGTGTTTTTGTTGAATGGCCGACCGCGTCCGGCCAGTTGGTCGTAGAGCTGGTAGCGCGCACCGGCGACCAGAATCCATTGGTCGTCGAGGTGGATCGAGTCCTGCACAAAGGCCGACTGGCTGTAGACCTTGTCCGTCTGGTCACTGTCACTGGCGAACACCGTGGTCGGCACCGGTACCTGCCCATAGGTGGGGTCGTTATAGGCGAAGCGGTAGTTATTGGTCTGGCGCAGCAGATCGCTGCGGAAGATCTTGCG
The DNA here is from genome assembly GCA_039207785.1 of Pseudomonas sp. Taxonomy (GTDB): domain Bacteria; phylum Pseudomonadota; class Gammaproteobacteria; order Pseudomonadales; family Pseudomonadaceae; genus Aquipseudomonas. The sequence goes on from JBCECW010000005.1 coordinate 15,685, forward strand.
GTATTCGTGGTCCACGCCAGTGAGGATCTCGTGGCGCATACCGCCCAGTTCGATATCGCCCGCCAGGTCCAGGGTGCCGAAATGCTCGGTACTTACCGCGCCGCGCGTGCCGTCCAGGCGCCGTACCAGCTTGCTGGTGTCGGCGGCAAAACCGGTCACCCGCGCCTGGTAATCGTCATAGCGGTCGCGGTTATAGCTGTAGGCAAAATGGGTTTTCCATTGGTCATTCAGGCGGTGCTCGATATCGAAAATCGCCAGGTCCGAACGCCCTTCGGTCTTGTTGTAGGGCTCGTCGAGGCGACGCTCACGGGGCACGTTCAGCGGCTTGGTGCTGTTGTAGCCAAGGATGGTGCCGCGGTCGAACGGGGTGACGTATTCGCGGTGCTCCCAGGAAATATTCACCGTGGTGTCGTCACCAAACCAGGCCAGCGACGGGGCGATGGTTTTCTCCCGGCTATTGCCGAAGTTGCGCCAGTAATCGGCGTCGTCGTAATCGGCCACCAGGCGGTAGGCCAGGTTGGTATCGCCGATGGCGCCGGTGCTATCGAGCTGGCCGCCGCTGCCGTTCTTGCCGTTGGGGTAGGTTTGGGCGCGAGCGGTGATGGCGTTGTATTGCTCCAGCTGCGGCTTTTTGCTGATCAGGTTGATCACCCCGCCCGGATCGAGAATGCCGTAGAGCATCGACGCCGGGCCCTTGAGCACTTCCACCCGCTCGACATTGGCGGTGAAGTTGCGGCCCTGCACGGTGCGCATACCGTCGCGCAGAATCGAGCCATCGCGGTTATCGCCAAAGCCGCGCTTCATCACCGCGTCCATGGTGCTGCCCAGGGTGTTGGCCTGGGTGATACCGCTGACATTGATCAGCGCGTCATCGAGATTTTTCGGCTGCTGGTCTTGCAGCACCTGTTTGGGCACCACGGCAATTGCCTGGGGAATCTCCAGCAGCGGCGCTTCAGAACGCATGATCTTGCTAATGGGTGGCGGCTGGTAGCTCTGCGCCGTTTGCGCCTGGCCGTCGATGGTGGCGGCGTCGAGGCTCATGGCGCCATCGCGGCGCAGGCGTTGCAGGGTCAGGGTGCGCTCATCGGCACGGCGAAAGGTAAAGCCGGAGCCTTGCAGCAACTGGCCCAGCGCCTGTTCAGCGCTCATTGTTCCCTGCACGGCGGGCGCTTGCAGACTGTAGGGCGCGTCATCGCTGTACACCAGACTCAAGCCCGTTACCCGGCTGAAGGCACTCAGCGCCTGGGGCAAGGGCTGTGCCGCCAGGGCAAAACTGTACTGCGCCTGCGCGCTGGCGGTGGGGGCATCGGCGGCCTGCACCAGCAGCGGTGTGCCGGTGGTCAGCAGCAGGGAGAAAGCAAAGGCGGGCTTGCTGTACGTCATGTGCACCTGGTCCGTGAGAGGTTTGTGCGATCTATTCGCAATTACAAGCACTACACGGATGCCAGCGCGGGCTACCTCACCGCCGGCTGAAATTATTTTTCGCGGCTAACGCACAACCGTAATGCCCAGCAGTTGATGGCGCTGGAAACCCACCACGCTGGCGAGCGAATCCAGCACCTTGCTGGGGTCCTGACTGGGGAAACTGCCGCTGATGCGCTGGCGGCCCAGCGCTGGATTTAGCAACACGATGCGCTCCTGGCTATAGCGCTGCACTTCGTCCAGCACCTCGGCCAGGGGCAACTGATAGAAGGTCAGCCAGCCCTGGCGCCAGGCCAGGCTGGCTTCACTGTCGACACTATGCAACGTAGCCGCCACACCCTGCTGATAGCTCACCTGCTGGTTGGCGGTCAGTACCTGCGTGGGCTGGCCAGGCCGGGCCGTTACCGCAACACGACCGGACTGCACCGTGACCTGGGCACCGTCCTCACGCAAACGCACCTCGAACTGCGTACCCAGCACCTGCGCCTCGCCCTCGGCAGCGCCGACGATAAAGGGCTGGCCGATATGGCTGACCTGGAAATACGCGGCGCCACGCAGCAGTTCGATACGCCGTTCCTGCGCGTTGAAATGCACCTGCACGGCGCTGTCGGCATCCAGCAGCAGCACCGACTTGTCGGCCAGGGTGATCTGCCGCAGCTGGCCGGGCGCCGACACATAATCGGCCCGCAGGGAATCGACCCAGCGCTGTGGCTGCCAGCCCAGCAACCCCAGCATCAGTAATACACAGGCCGCCGTGGCCAACGACCCCAGCCACCAGCGCGGCGCACGGCGCGGTATCGGTGGCGTGGCCCGCAGGTACTGCTCCAGGGCAGCGGCTTCTTCCAGCGCCAGGCGCTGCGCCGGCTGCTCGGTCAGGGCCCAGAGCGCCTGCACCTTGGCGTAGGCTTCGACATGCGCCGGCTCGGCATATAGCCATTGATCGAAGGCCTGCCGCTCGCTCGCCGTCGGTTGCCCGCGCAGCCGCTCGTGCCAGGCCAGGGCGGTCTGTTCGATGGTGGGGGCGGCGTCGGCGACAACGCGCAGGGGCGGCGACAGGCTCATTGATCGGGCGACTCCAGGCTCGCCTTGCAGGCATCGAGGGCGCGCATCATATGTTTTTCTACCGCGCTCTGGGACAGTTGCATCACCTTGGCGATCTCGCCATAGGTGCGCCCGTGTACGCGGTTAAGCAAAAAGATATGCCGGGTGCGCTCCGGCAAGGCCCGCAGGGCGCGCTCTACCCGTTGCAGGTCGTGGCTGGCGGCCAAGGCGGCGTCGGGTGCGCAGGGCTCGCCCAGTTGCTCGCTGACCAGGCCGGTTTGCGTGCGGGTGCGCGAGGTTTCACTGCGCAAGTGGTCGATGGCCATATTGCGCGCCGAGCGCAGCAGGTAGGTGCTGAGCTCTTCCACCTGCACCTGCGGGCGACGCCAGAAGCGCAGAAACAGGTCTTGCACCAGGTCCGCCGCCGTCGCCCGGCAGCCCACCCGACGGCTGACCAAGGCTTCCATCTGCGAACGTTGCGATAGAAACACCCGCAGGAAATTCGCGCGCAAGGCCGGCTCGGCCGCTATCAATGCGTCCGGTGGCGAATCGTCGTGGGAGGAATGGTCGGCCATGCGGCGGCAAGTCGGGCAAGCGGAATAATGCGCAAATGATAATGCCTTGCATTAAAGCCCGATAGAGGCGTCCGATCGGTTGCCGCATAATGGCCGCCGTTTTCGCCCCAATCAGGATTGCCGCCGTGCCCGATCAACCCATTTCCAAAAGCCTGCTGGTTATCGGCTATGTCTGGCCCGAGCCACGTTCCTCGGCGGCCGGCGGACATATGATGCAGTTGCTCGAATGCTTTCTGGCGCACGGCTGGCACATTACCTTTGCCAGCCCGGCCAACGAGGGCGAGCACAAGGCCGACCTTCAGGCCCTGGGTATCGCCGAGCAGGTGATCGAGCTGAACAACGAGAGTTTCGACCACTTTGTTCGCGCGCTAAACCCGGCAGTGGTGCTGTTCGACCGCTTTATGATGGAGGAGCAATTCGGCTGGCGCGTGGAGCAACAATGCCCGCAGGCCCTGCGCGTGCTGGAAACCGCCGACCTGCAATCGCTGCGCGACGCCCGCCAGCAGTTGTTCAAAGCGCATATCGCCGCTGGCCACGGCGATGATTGCGCGGCGCTGTTCGCCATAGACCCGGCGCAGCTTTACCGGCATATGGCCGCCAGCGATGTGGCCCAGCGGGAAATCGCCGCGCTGTACCGCTGCGACCTCAACCTGATGATTTCCGATGCCGAAATCGCCCTGTTAAACACGCAATTCAAGCTGCCAAGCGAGCTGCTGGTGCATTGCCCGCTGCTGTTGGACCCCGCGCCACGTACCGTCAAATCCTATGGCGAGCGCGCGCACTTCATCAGCATCGGCAACTTCCGCCATGCGCCCAACTGGGATGCCGTGCTGTGGCTGAAACAGAGCATCTGGCCGCTGATTCGCCAGCAACTGCCGCAGGCGCAACTGCATATCTACGGCGCCTATACGCCGCCCAAGGCCACCGCCCTGCATAACCCAGCACAGGGTTTTCATGTACTGAACTGGGCACCAGATGCCTTGGCGGTGATGGAAAGCGCGCGTGTCTGCCTGGCGCCACTGCGCTTTGGCGCCGGCATCAAAGGCAAGATTGCCGATGCCATGCTGTGCGGCACGCCAAACGTGACCACGCCGATCGGCGCAGAAGGCATGCATGGGGAATCGCCGTGGCCCGGTGAGGTGGTCAACGATGCCGCCGCGTTTGCCGCAGCGGCGGTGCGCTTGTACCAGGACCAGAACGCCTGGCAGCAAGCGCAGGACAACGGCTGGGCGCTGCTGCCGGCGCGCTACGACCAGAACGCCTTTGGCCAACTGTTGATGCAACGAATCGACGCCTGCCTTTCGAATCTGGCCGAGCACCGGCTAGCGAATTTCACCGGTGCCCTGCTGCGCCATCACCAGCACAAAAGCACGAAATATATGGCGCAGTGGATCGAGGCGAAAAATCGCCGCGATTAATCGTTATTGCGGAACAACAGATACCCCGCCAACGCCACCACGCCCAGCGCCAGGCTGGCCGACGCCACTGGGTGCTCACGGGTGTAATCGCGGGTCGCGATGCCGGCCTGATAGGTTTTTTCCTTCACATCGGCATAGGTATCGCTGAGCAGATCACGGGAGTGACCGAGCACGCGTTCGGCGCTGCTGCGCAGGCTTTTCAGCGATTTTTGCGATTCGTCGCTGACTTCGCTTTTCAAGCTGTCGAGGCTGGAAATCAGGTGCTCGATCTCGGTTTCGATGCTGTGCAGGGATTTGTTGCGCGAGGCAAAAATAGCCATGGTCAGTCTCTCCTATCGTTGAAAGGGCGTACGAGGTGTGACTGCGCTCAACTGGGAAAGTGCAGCTAATCTGAACTTATCGGGCCCCAGGCAGGACTCACTCTGTAAGCGCGTTTGCCTATAAAGAGAGGACAAAACCATGTCGAATCACACCTACAAACTGATTGATATCGTTGGCTCGTCGAAGACCAGCATCGAGGACGCCATCCAGAACGCCCTGGCCGAAACGGCAAAAACCGTACGCAACCTGGAGTGGTTCGAAGTGGTGGAGACCCGCGGTCATATTGTTGACGGAAAAGTCGGCCACTATCAGGTGACCTTGAAGGTGGGCTTTCGCATTGGCGATAGCTGAGTAACCCGTTTTAATGCGTAGCGGCCCTGGCGCCGGCTACGCTCACCGAGACCGAAGGACCGCAGTCCGGTGTTGCTTTTGGCGATCTTGCATCGTCAATTTTGCTGCTCGAGGTTTGGCG
>JBCECW010000006.1:0-19990 GCA_039207785.1 Pseudomonas sp.
GAAAACTACTGCGCTCGGTTAGGCGGCGTTAAAAACAGGCTCAAAATGCTCATTGACTACGTGTCAATTGCGCTTTTTCGCCTGTTTTTGCCTTGCCTAACCGCATGCTCGCTACGTTTTCACACGGCCTGAGTTGCAGGGCGTGTGTAAGCGCACAGTTACGCAGGGTTTTTTGCTCGCCAATTGCCCTGCAAAACCCGCAGAATGCGTTCTCCAGCGAATGACGGCCGTCACGCTGACAATTTCCGGAGCGCTGTTATAGTTACAGCCACCGCACTTTGATTGACCACCGCACTTTGATTGAAAAGGACTGCACTCATGAACCTGTTTCGCTCAACCGCTGTTGTCCTGGCGCTGACCACTGGCTTCCTGGCACTGCCGGTAATGGCGGAGCAGACCAACCAGAGCGGCGACCCTACCTACACCGTTGAAGCCCCACCTGCCTGGGCCATGATGGGCGACCTGATCGTGGCGCGTCCGCTGCTGATTGCCGCCACCATCATTGGCGCTGGTGCCTTTGTCATCAGCCTGCCGTTCACGGCCGCTGGCGGTAACGTTGGCGAAGCCGGCAAGGCGCTGGTGGTAGACCCGGGCAAAGAAGCCTTCGTGCGCTGCCTGGGCTGCACCGAAAGCGGCTACAAGCGTCCAGAGCAGCATTGATTCCCGCGCCCAGGCGCATAAAAAAACCGGTCCAAGTGACCGGTTTTTTTATGCCTGTTGTTTGCCTAGGGTTTGGCGTCCATCGCCGGCACCGACAAGCTCGCCTCGCCAATCCCGCGCGGGTCGCTGGCCGCCTCCACGCTGCGGCTGTCCTTGTTCCACAACAGCACCTGCTGGTTGCCGTACGGGCGCTCCACCGGTTTTAGCGAGTAGCCGCGTTGCTGCAAGGCATCACGCTCAGTGGCGGTAAAGGTGTTGGGTTCGTACTCCACCACATCGGGTAGGTACTGGTGGTGGTAGCGCGGCGCCGCCGGCCAGCTCGCCACCGGCTGGCCATCGAGGTACTGCAACATCGCCAGCAGCACCATGCTCGGAATCCGGCTGCCGCCCGGGGTGCCGAAGGACGCGAACTGGCTGGGGCTTTCGATAAAACTCGGGCTCATGCTCGACAGCGGGCGCTTGCCCGCCGCCACCGCATTGGCCTGGCTGCCGCTAAGGCCATAGGCGTTGGCGCCCTGGACGTTGGCGGCAAAGTCGTCCATTTCGTCGTTCAGCAATACGCCGGTGCCCGCTGGTGTAAACGCCGCACCAAACGGTAGGTTGACCGACAGGGTCGCCGACACCGCATTGCCCGCTTCATCCAGTACAGCGAAGTGAGTGGTGTGATTGCCTTCTTTCCACGGCGGCGACGGCGGCAGGCTGCTGCTGGGCGTGGCCTTCTGCGGGGCGATGCCGGCGGCCAGGTGTTTCAGGTAGCTGGCATCGAGCAACTGGCGGGTGGGGTTGGCGATAAAGTCCGGGTCGCCCAGCAGGCCGCGGTCGCGGTACGCACGGCGCAGCACTTCGATCACATAGTGCGCGCGCTGCACCTTGTCGGCTTCGCGCCAGGGCAATTGCTGCAGCATGGCCAGGCTCTGCGCCAGGGCGATACCGCCAGCCGAAGGCGGCGGGGCACTGATCAGCTCGCGGCCGTCGGCCAGTGGGAAACGCAGCGGCTGGCGTTCTACCACCTGGTATTGCTCGAGGTCGGCGAGGGTCCAGATACCGCCGGCCGCGCGCACGCCGTCGACCAGCTTCTGCGCGGTCTCGCCGCTGTAGAACCCCGGCTTGCCGGAACGGCCCAGGCGCTCAAGGGTGTTGGCCAGCTCGGGCTGGCGCAGCAGGCTGAATTCGTCGGGGATGGCGCCTTTGCTGTCGAGGAAGATACGCGCGGTTTCCTTGTCATCGCGCAGCGAGGCCAGGCGCCATTGCGCCCGTTCGCGGTATACGCGGTCGATGGACACCCCGTCGCGTGCCAGGCGAATGGCCGGAGCCAGGGAGTCGATCAAGGGCAAGCGACCGTATTTGCGCGCCAGCTCCACCAGGGCCGCCGGCAAGCCGGGGATCGCCGCCGCCAGCGCACCATCCAGCGACAGCTCGGGCTGCACCTTGCCGGCGCGCACATACAGATCGGCATGGGCCGCCAATGGCGCGCGTTCACGGGCATCGAGGAAACGGTATTGCGGGGTGTCGCCGGCCTGGCGCAGCAGGAAGAAACCACCGCCACCCAGCCCCGAACTGTAGGGCTCGACCACTGCCAGGGCGGCACTTACGGCAATCGCCGCATCGAAGGCATTGCCGCCGGCGGCCAGGGTTTCCAGGCCAGCGATGGTGGCGGCGGGGTGGGCGCTGGCGATGGCCGCCTGTTTGGGTAGCGGCGCGGCGTTAGCGCTGAGTGCAACAAGAAGCAGCAAGGCACTGAACAGCACCTTGCCGAAGTGGCTGCCACGTATCCGGCAGCCCATGGCGTTACGCTTTCCCGGTGATGATCAGGTACTTGTTCATCAGCTCATCCTTGCTTTCGACATTGTTCTCGTCGAGGGGGATGCAATCGACCGGGCATACCTGCTGGCATTGCGGCTCGTTGTAATGGCCCACGCACTCGGTGCACAGGTTGGGGTCGATAACGTAGATTTCTTCACCCTGCGAAATAGCGGCGTTCGGGCACTCAGGCTCGCAGACGTCGCAGTTGATGCAGTCGTCGGTGATGATTAAAGACATGAAACACAACTCCTGCCGTAGCTATCAGCCACGGCATGTTCGGACAGCGGAAGCGCAAATTGTGCCGGATTGTCGGCGAGGGCGCCAATCCGCGCCCTTACTTCTTGAAGCGCTCTTGCAGCGCATCGGCCACGGCCGGGTGCACAAACTTGCTGATATCGCCGCCCAGGTTGGCGATTTCGCGCACCAGGGTGGAGGAGATAAACGAGTACTTCTCGGACGGCGTGAGAAACAGGCTTTCCACGTCTGGCACCAGTTGGCGATTCATATTGGCCAGCTGGAACTCGTATTCGAAGTCCGATACCGCGCGCAGGCCGCGCAGAAACACATTGGCGCCCTGTTCCTTGGCGAAATGCGCCAGCAGGGTGGAAAAACCCACCACCTGCACGTTCGGCAAATGCTTGGTCACTTCGCGGGCCAGGGCCACACGTTGTTCCAGCGGGAACAGCGGGTTTTTCTTCGGGCTGGCCGCCACCGCAATAATCACTTCATCGAACAGGCGCGAGGCGCGTTCAACGAGGTCGCCGTGCCCCTTGGTAATGGGGTCAAAGGTACCTGGGTACAACACTCGATTCATCGTGACGTCCTGGCGTGTGCCATCGGGGAGTCGGATGGTAGCGCAGCAACCCCCCCGGGCCAAGTCATCGCCGCTTTGGGGCGTAGGATTAATCCGTAGCCCCTAGTGTCACGCGGTTTTCAGGCGCTCAGCCAATTCGCTCGCCAATTGCGAGGTAAGCCCATACACCGACAACTGCGGGTTGGCGCCGATGCTGGTGGGGAACAACGAGCCGTCGTGAATCGACAGATTGCGCAGTTGGTGGTGCCGCCCAAGGCTGTCGCAGACGGCTTGGGTCGGGTCTTCACCCATGGCGCAGCCCCCCATCACGTGGGCACTGCCCAGGCGGGTGCGGTAGATCTCCAGGCTCAGGCCGTCGATCAGGGTTTTCGCCTCGCCCAGGGTTTTTACATAGTCGGCGTCGGCATGCAGCGGCAATACGCTTTTTGCCCCGGCAGCGAACTGGATTTCCGCCATGGTGTGGAAGGAGCGGCGGATACCATCCCAGGTGTAGTCGGTCATCTGGTAATCCAGCACCGGGCTGCCGTCGCCGCGCAGTTCCACCGTGCCTTCGGCGCTGTCCGGGTGGAAGCCGTCGCGCAGCAGGGCCAGCATGGCGTTGGTGTGCGGCAACTGCTCCATACGCAGGGCGTTGTCGATGCCAAAGCGGCCGAGCAGGGTGGCGGTCAGCGCCGGCTGCATGGGCGGTACTTCGAGCTTGAAGGACATGCGCCCGGTGGTGCCGTCGTCCCACTGGAAATGGTCCGAGTAGATCGACTGCGGTGCGCCGTAGAACGGGTTTACCACCTGCTCGAACTGCGCCGCCGAGAAATTCACCACGTGGATAAAGGTGCGCTTGCCGGCGCGCTGGTGCGGGTCTGGCGCTTTCGAGCGCAGCAGAATCGCCGGCGTATTGATGCCGCCGCCCGACAACACGTAGTGCTTGGCCTTCACCGTAATGGTGCGGCCAGTGGGCGCTACGCAGCGCTCATCCATGGCCTGGCACTGGATGCCGGTTACTTTGTCGCCATCGATCAACAGCTTGTCGGCGCGCGCCAGGTACAGCAGCTCGCCACCTTTTTCCAGGGTGGCGGGAATGGTGGTAACCAGCATCGATTGCTTGGCGTTGGTCGGGCAGCCCATGCCGCAGTAACCCAGGTTCCAGCAGCCGAGCACGTTGCGTGGAATCACTTTCCAGTGATAGCCGAGCTTGTCGCAGCCCAGGCGGATTACGTCGTTGTTGAAGTTCGGCGGCATGATCCACGGCGCCACGCTCAGGCGTTTTTCCATCTTTTCGAACCAGGGCGCCATCTCGGCCACGCTATGGCCTTTGACGTTGTGCTCCTTGGCCCAGTGTTCCAGGGTCGGTTCCGGGGTGCGGAAGCTGGAGGTCCAGTTCACCAGCGTGGTACCGCCCACGGCGCGGCCTTGCATGATGGTGATGGCGCCGTCTTTGCTCATGCGCCCGATGCCTTCCTGGTACAGGCTGGGGTAGGCCTCGGCCTCCTGCATCTTGAAGTCGCTGCTGGTTTTCAGCGGGCCTTCTTCAATCAGCAGCACCTTGTAGCCGGCGGCGCTGAGGATTTCAGCGGTGGTGCCGCCACCGGCGCCGGTGCCGACGATGGCCACGTCGGCTTCCAGGGTCAGGTCCTGCTCCAGGCGCGAGCCGTTGTAGGTTTTCCAGCCACGGGCAAGGCCCTGGGCAAACAGATCGGGTACGGGCATCTCAGGCGTCTCGGTGAATTCTTATTAGAAGAGGTGCAGCAGGCGCGGGCGGTTAAACCTTGGGCGGGCCGGGGTAGCCGCAATGGGCCCAGGATTCCGGCCGGCCATACCAGGCCATCATCACCAGTTGCAGCAACGAGGCGTGGCCCATGCGCAGCAGGTTGAGCGAGCTGTTCTGCCAGCGATGGAGGAAGTTCGAGATATCGTCGCTGCTGGCATTTTCCCAACTGCCCCAGATACCGGTGAGCGGCCCGCGGGTGACGGCCATGGCCAGCACATCGAACAGCTGCACGGTGAGCTTGAGCATTTCCGGCGACAGGCGATTGAGGCTGTAGTCGAGGTTCTGCAGGGTGCCTTCGATGGCCTGCGGCATCTGCTCGGGCTTTACCGCGCCGGCGAGCATTACCGGAATCAGGGCCTTGAAAAACGGCAGGTCGGAGTCGCGCAAAATGGCGAAGCCATTGGCTGGGGTGCTGGCCGAGCAGCCACTTAGCGTGGCAGTAAGACCGGCGGTGGCGAGAAAGGCTGAGCCCATCAGGCCGACTTTCAGCAAGCCGCGACGGGAAAGGCCGGGGGCGTCGAGTACAGAGTCATTCATTATTGTTTTTTGACCTCGCTCTACAGGCGATTCAGAAGCGGCGCACCGGCAGGCTAAAACCGGGCGCCGTAGATTTCAGCGGGTTCAGCGGATAAACAGTTTCAGCACCAGCTTCTGCAGCGCCTTGCCATACGGCGGGTAGATCACTTTCGAGGCGTTGAAGCGCTGCTTGATAAACACGCCCTTGGCTTTGGAGAAGGTCAAAAAGCCTTCATGGCCGTGGTAATGGCCCATGCCCGACGGGCCGACGCCGCCAAACGGCATATCGTCCTGGGCCACATGCAGCAGGGTGTCGTTCAGGCACACGCCGCCGGCGTGGGTCTCGTGCAGCACGCGCTTCTGCTCGGCCTTGTCATAGCCAAAGTAGTACAGCGCCAGCGGCCGTGGGCGGTCGTTGATGTAGTTGAAGGCATCTTCCAGGCGCTCGTACGGCACGATGGGCAGCAGCGGGCCGAAGATTTCGTCCTGCATCAGCTTCATCTCATCGTTCACGTTCAGCACCACGGTCTGCGCCATACGGCGGCCCTGGCCTTCCGGAAACAGCGGTACCAGCTTGGCGCCTTTGCTCTCGGCGTCGCTCAGCAGGCCTTTGAGGCGGGTGAGCTGACGCTCGTTGATAACGGCGGTGTAGTCCGGGTTGTCTTTGAGCGTGGGGTAGAAACTCTGCACGGTCTTGCGGTAGGCATCGACGAACCCTTCCACGCGGTCTTTGGGCACCAGCACATAGTCGGGCGCCACGCAGGTCTGGCCAGCGTTCATGGTTTTACCGAAGGCAATACGCTCGGCGGCATCGCTCAATGGCACGTCGGCGGAGACGATGGCCGGCGATTTGCCGCCCAGCTCCAGGGTCACCGGCACCAGGTTTTCGGCGGCGGCGCGCATCACGTGCTTGCCGATGCTGGTGGCGCCGGTGAACAGCAGGTGGTCGAACGGCAGCTTGGAGAAGGCCATGCCTACTTCAGCCTCGCCGAGTACGACGCACACCTGGTCTTCGGGGAAGATGCGCGCCAGCAGGTCTTTGATCAGCTGCGAGGTCACTGGGGTGGACTCGCTCATCTTGATCATCACCCGGTTACCGGCGGCCAGTGCGCCAACCAGCGGGCCGATGGCCAGGAACAGCGGGTAGTTCCACGGCACGATAACCCCGACCACGCCGAGCGGCTGGTACACCACCTTGGCGCTGGCCGGCTGGAATGCCGAGCCAACGGAGCGACGCGAGGGTTTCATCCATTTCTTGATGCGTTTGGTGGCGTAGTGAATGCCATGCACGCTGGGCATGATTTCGGCCAGCAGGGTCTCTTCGGCGGCGCGGTTGCTGAAGTCCTGGGAAATGGCTTTTACCAGGGTGTCCTGCTCTTTAAGCAGCAGGTCGCACAGGCTGGTGAGCCATTGAATGCGTTGCGCGGCTTCCGGCATGGGGTTGGCGCGGAAGGCTTCGCGCTGGCGGCGTAGTAGTTCGTCCAACTGCTCGATTTGTTGTTGGTTGTGCTGCATGTAAGCAATGTCGGCGACCATTGGAAGGCTCCTGGGCAGTCCAGTTAAGAGAACCCCAACCGCCTGAACAAAGCCGGTGCGGGGTTGCGCATAACAGCGTGCTGGATTTTTAGAGCAATTACTCTAATGTGTCAAATAGGATGCCGGCAACGGCTCTGGGATGCACCCCAACGAAAAGTTAGGGTGCCGAGTTTCTGTGTTGATGGGTAACAATTAGCGCGCTTGTGCGTGTACCTTTGGCGCGAGAAGGGGAGCCGGGCTGCCACCGCATGGCCCGGTTGCTGAATGCAAAGTGTGTGAGGAATGAGCGCCATGGCTGCGCCAATGAAGACCCGTGAGCGCATCATCCAGGCCAGCCTGGAGCTGTTCAATCTGCAGGGCGAGCGCAATGTGACCACCAACCACATTGCCGCGCACCTGGCGATTTCACCGGGCAATTTGTATTACTACTTCCGCAACAAGCAGGCGATCATCGCCGAGCTGTTCGCCCAGTACGAACAGCAGGTGGATACCTTTTTACGCCCGCCAGAAGGGCGGGCAATGACGGTGCAAGACAAAACCTTCTACCTCGAAGCCCTGCTTGCCGCGATGTGGCACTACCGCTTTCTGCACCGCGACCTGGAGCACCTGCTGGAAACCGATGCCGGCTTGGCTGTGCAGTACCAGCAGTTCGCGCAGCGCTCCATGGGCCGCGCCCAGGCGATTTACCAGGGCTTTGTCGATGCCGGCATCCTGGTGATGGGCGAGCAGCAGATCGAGGCGCTGACGCTGAACAGTTGGATCATCATGACTTCCTGGGTGCGCTTTCTCTGCACCTCGCGCGGCGACCCGGGCGACCTGAGCGAAGAGATGCTGCGCCGCGGCATCTACCAGGTGCTGGCGCTGGAAGGCGGCTATATCGCCCCGCAAGCGCGTGAGGCGGTGGAGGCCTTGCAGCAGCGTTTGTTCGTGCCGCTGGACGCGATGTTCTAAACCCTACGCCTGCGCCGCCAACCACTGTGGAATACGCCGCTCCAGGTAGTACTCCGGACGGCGCCACGACCCTTGCACAAAACCTACATGGCCACCCCGAGCATGCAGCTCCAACTGCACGCAGCTGGCCAATTCGGCAGGCTCGGGCAGGCTATGGGGGAATACGAAGGGGTCGTCGGCCGACTGGATCAGCAACGTGGGCGTCTGGATACGGCCAAGGAAATAACGGCTGGAAGAGCGGCGGTAGTAGTCATCGGCATCGGCAAAACCATGCAGCGGCGCGGTGACACGGCCATCGAAGTCCCAGAAGGTGCGCATATTGGTCAGCGGCCCGAGCTTTTCCAGGATCGACAGCCGATCGGCCTGGCCCTTGTGGGCGAACAGGCGCTGCTTGTCTTTTACGTAGGCCAGCATCTCGCGCATGAAATGCGCCTGGTACACCTTGGAAAAGCCCATGCCGATGCGGTCGGCGCACTGGTCCAGGCGAAACGGCACCGACACCGCCACGGCACCTTGCAACTGGCTGTCCGCGCCGGTCTCACCGAGGTACTTGAGCAGCACATTGCCGCCCAGCGAATAACCGGTGGCATACAGCGGCGCCAGCGGCCGCTTGGCGCGAAGGTGGCGGATGGTTTCGGCCAGGTCTTCACTGGCGCCGGAGTGATAGCCACGCGGCAGCAGGTTCGGTTCCCCTGAGCAGCCACGCCAGTTCAGCGCCACGCTGGCCCAGCCCTGGGCCGCCAGGTTTTGCTGCAGGCCCAGTACGTAGAGCGAACTGGACGACCCCGTCAGGCCATGCAGCACCAACACCAGGGGCGCCTCGGCCTCATGGGGGCCGTGCCAGTCCAGGTCGAGAAAATCGCCGTCTTCCAGCCACAGGCGTTCACGCTGGCGTGCAAGCTTCGGTGGCTTGCGGCACAGCGAATTCCACAGGGTTTGCAGGTGCGGATTGGGTAGCCACCAGGCGGGCGAGAAGGTGCTCATGGTTCAGTCACATGAAAAGGTCAGCAGGAAGGGATAGTGCCAGGGTCCGCCGTAGGAAAGCAGCTAGGAACTTTGGGCGGCTTCCTATGAAAGAAGGCCTCGCCGGGTTGCTAGGGTTCGCTTCTGCGTTTTAACCCGAGGCACAAGGAGCTGGCGATGATCATTTTTCTACGCGGGGTAGTGGTGTTTCTGGCGGTGATTACCACGCTTGCGCTGTGCTGCCGTGGGTTGAACCTGCGGATTTTTATTGGGCGCGAGCAGTGCTTTATGGTGCAGCTACTGCCCTAGGCGCCCAATCCATCCCTCAGACGCTGCGTTGCCACAACGCGTAATACACCTGGCCCGCCTTCTGCTCCCGATGTAGCCGCCAGGTGGCCGGCATGCTCAGGCTCGAAGGCGGGTTTTCACTTTCGGTGTACACCCAGGCGTCATCCGCCAGCCAACCTTTTTCCTCCAGCAGCGTGCAGGCCGGTTGCAGCAGGTTCTGGCTAAACGGCGGGTCGAGGAACACCAAGTCGAACGGCGTCGGGCTCTGGGTTTCCAGGTAGCGCAGGGTGTCGGTTTGCAGCAGCTGGCCGGTGGCGCATTTCAGCGTGTCGAGGGTCTGGCGCAGGCTGGCGATGGCGGCGCCATTGAGGTCCAGCGCCAAGGCCGTGCTCGCGCCGCGCGACAGCGCTTCGAGGTACAGCGCGCCGCTGCCGGTAAACAGATCCAGCACCCGGGCGCCCTGGACATAGGGCGCCAGCCAGTTGAACAGGGTTTCGCGCACGCGGTTGGGCGTGGGCCGCAAGCCGTGGGCCATGGGGAAGCTGAACTGGCGGCTGCGCCACTCGCCGGCAATGATGCGCAACTGGCCTTGGCCACCATGGGCAGGGACGTTGCTGGGTTTTACAGGGCGGCTCATCAGTGCTCCGGAACGCCGAGCGCAGGCTCGGCAGGGTGATCGGTGGGTGGCGGCAGCGGCTTTTGCGGCACGGTCGGGCCGGCCGTGACGATAACCAGGTTATCGGCGTTCAGGTGCTTGGCCATGGCGGCTTTCACCGTGGCTACGTCGAGCGCCTGCACCTGCTGCATAAAGTCTTCAAGATAGCTCAGCGACAGGTCGTAGAAGCCGATGGCGCCAAGCTGGGCAACTATATCGCCATTGCTGGCGGTGGACAGCGGAAAGCTCCCGGCCAGTTCGCGCTTGGCGTCGTCCACTTCCTTCTGCGTGGGGCCGTTGGCCAGGTAATCGCGCAGGATGTCTTGCACCAGCTTCAGCGCGCCTTCGCTCTGCTCGGCACGGGTTTGCAGGCTGATCATAAAAGGCCCGCGCGCTTGCATGGCGGTAAAGCCCGAGGAGATGCCGTAGGTCAGCCCGCGTTTTTCCCGCACCTGGTCCATCAGGCGCGTGCCAAAACCACCGCCGCCGAGAATCTGGTTGCCGAGAAACAGCGCGGCATAGTCCGGCTCGGCGCGGTCGATGCCCAGTTCGGCGAGCAGCAGGGTGGTTTGCTTGGACGGGAACTCGATATGCGTCAGGCCTGGTTGCGGCTCCGCTGGCGCTACGGTTTTAGCCAGTGCCGGCCCTTTGGGCAGGGCGGCGGAAACCTGCGCCGCCATGGCCTCGGCTTCGGCGCGGGACAGATCGCCCACCAGCGCAATCACTGTATTACCGGCGGCATAGGCCTTGCGGTGGAACGCCTGCATCTGCGCGATGGTGATACCCGGAATGGACTTCGCCGTGCCGTCGCTGGAGTGCGCATAGGGGTGGTCGCCATACAGGCGCTTGAACAGCTCCAGGCCCGCCAGGCGGCCAGGGTTCTGCTTCTGGTACTCGAAGCCGGCCAGTACCTGGTTCTTGATGCGCTCCAGCGAGTCGGCCGGGAAGGTCGGCTGGCCAATCACTTCGGCAAACAGCTTGAGCGCCGGCTCGCGTTTATCGGCGGCGGTGAGGCTGCGCAGGCTGGCGACGCCCATGTCGCGGTAAGCGCCATTGCCAAAATCTGCACCGAGGTCTTCGAAGCCAGCGGCGATAGCGCTGACATCCTTGCCCGCCACGCCTTCGTTAAGCATGGCGTTGGTCATCATCGCGAGGCCGGGGGTGTCACCGTCCTGGCTGCTGCCGGCGGCGAAGGTCAGGCGCAGATCGAACATCGGCAACTGGTGGGCTTCGACAAACAGCACCTTGGCGCCTTCGGCGGTTTTCCAGGTCTGGATATCAATGCTGCGGTGACTCGGTGCCTGGCCTTCGAGGGCGGCCAGCGATTCCAGGTGATCGGCGGGTTTGGTCGCCGCTGCCGGGGCAGTCGTGGCGGGCTTGGTGGGGGCCAGGGCCGGGCGGCTAACGAAAAACACCAGCGCTGCCAGCAGCACCAGCAGGCTCAGGCCCAGCAGGCCGTAACGCAGACCGTTGCGCTCACTCATGGGTGGTTTCCTTGGGCAGTACTTCGGCAACGCTCACGCGCTCATGGGTGAAATAGGTGCGGGCGGCGTTCTGGATGTCTTCGGGCGTTACCGCCTCGATGGCGGCCAGGTCTTCATCCATCAATTTCCACGACAGGCCGACGCTTTCCAGTTGGCCAATGGTGCTGGCCTGGCTGCTGATGGAGTCGCGCTCATACACCAGCCCGGCGATAACCTGGGCGCGCACACGTTGCAGCTCGGCAGCAGTCGGCGCGGTGGTTTTCAGCGCTTCCAACTGACGCCACAGGCCAGCCTCGGCTTGCGCCAGGGTTTTGCCGGTTTGCACATTGGGGGTGGCGGACAACATGAATAGGCTGTCGCCGCGGTTATAGGCGTCGTAGCTGGCCGAGGCGCCGGAGACCAGCTCTTCGCCGCGCTCCAGCTGCGTGGGCAGGCGGGCACTGTAGCCGCCGTCCAGCAAGGCTGAGATCAGGCGCAGCGCATGGGCGTCGCGCGGGTTGGCGGCGGTGGCCAGGCTCGGCACGTTAAAGCCCATCATCAGGCTCGGCAGCTGGGTTTGCAGGTCCAGGCGCAGGCGGCGTTCGCCAGGCTCGGCCAGTTCCAGCGGGGCCTTGGCGGTGGGAATGGCGCGGCTCGGTACAGGGCCGAAATAGCGCTCGGCCAGGGTTTTCACCTCGGCCACGGTGACGTCGCCGACCACCACCAGGGTGGCGTTATTGGGCGTGTACCAGGTTTCGTACCAGTGCCGCAGCTCCTGCACACTCATGCGCTGCAGGTCGGCCATCCAGCCGATGGTTGGCGTGCCGTAGCCGCTGCCGGGGTAGGCCATGGCCTTGAAGCGTTCATAGGCCAGGGAGCTGGGTTTGTCATCGGTGCGCATCCGGCGCTCTTCCTTGATGACTTCGATTTCGCTGCGAAATTCTTCCGGCGGCAAACGCAGGCTGGCCATGCGGTCGGCTTCCAGCTCGAAGGCCACTGGCAGGCGATCACGGGCCAGCACCTGGTAATAGGCGGTGTAGTCGTCGCTGGTGAAGGCGTTTTCTTCGGCACCCAATTCGCGCAGAACCAGAGAGGCCTCGCCGGGTTTCATCTTGGCGCTGCCCTTGAACATCATATGTTCCAGGGCATGGGAAAGACCGGTCTGGCCGGGCGTTTCATAGCTGGAGCCGACCTTGTACCAGACCTGGGAAACCACCACGGGGGCGCGGTGGTCTTCACGCACAACCACCTTGAGGCCGTTGGCGAGGTTGAATTCTTAGGTGATTTGGGTTTCGCCAGCGAAGGCAGGCAGCGGCAGGTAAAGGGCCGCGAGCAGCAGCCCGGTGGCGCTGCGGGCAAGCATTTTCATGAAGTGAATGACCTGTCGAGAAGGCCCGCTTGGTCTTAGCGTCGGCGGGCGCGGAGGTGCTAGGATACTCATCCATTTTATTGGCGGCCACGGCTGTTGGGTTTTTACCCTGTTGGCGCGTCGCACCCTTGAGATAGCCGCTCTCCATGTTTGGTTCCAACGACGACAAGAAGACCCCAGCCGCGGCTGGGCACACCGCACCGGGCGCTTCCGAGCAAAAACCCGACGATAAAACCGGTGAGAAAAAGAGCCTGTTTGGCTGGCTGCGCAAAAAGCCCCAGGAGCCCGTTGCGGCTCCTGAGCCTGTGGCCGACACCGTGGCGCCTGCCGTGCCTGAGGCGGTTGCGTCGGTGCCCGTTATCGACGCTCCTGTTATCGAAGCGCCCGTTATCGAAGCGCCGCTAGCCGAGGTGGCGGTTCAGCAGCCAGTGCCCGTTCCCGAGCCTGTGGTAACGCCTCCCCCACCCGTCATCGAGAAGCCAGCGCCCGTTGTGGTCCAGGTGCCCGCCGCTGTCGCGCCACCGCCTGCCGCCGCGCCTGAAAACAAAGCCGGTTTTTTTGCCCGTCTGAAACAAGGCTTGTCGAAGACCAGCGCCAGCCTTGGCGAAGGCATGGCCAGCCTGTTCCTCGGCAAGAAGGCCATCGACGACGACCTGCTGGACGAAATCGAAACCCGCCTGCTGACCGCCGACGTGGGCGTGGAAGCGACCACCGCGATCATCCAGAGCCTGACGCAGAAAGTGGCGCGCAAGCAGTTGGAAGACAGCGGCGCGCTGTACAAGGCATTGCAGGAAGAGCTGGCGTTGTTGCTCAAGCCCGTCGAGCAGCCACTGGTAATCCCGGCCGAGAAAAAGCCCTTTGTGATTCTGGTGGTTGGCGTAAACGGCGCCGGCAAAACCACCACCATCGGCAAGCTGGCGAAAAAGCTGCAGCAAGAAGGCAAGAAAGTGATGCTCGCCGCCGGCGACACCTTCCGCGCTGCCGCCGTTGAGCAGTTGCAGGTCTGGGGCGAGCGCAATCAGATCGCCGTGATCGCCCAGCACACCGGCGCCGACTCGGCCTCGGTGATTTTCGATGCCGTGCAGGCTGCCACCGCACGGGGCATCGATGTGCTGATCGCCGACACCGCCGGGCGCCTGCATACCAAAGACAACCTGATGGAAGAGTTGAAGAAGGTGCGCCGTGTGATCGGCAAACTGGACGACACTGCGCCCCACGAAGTGCTGCTGGTGCTGGACGCCGGCACCGGGCAGAACGCCATCAGCCAGGCCAAGCAATTCAACCAGACCGTGAACCTTACCGGTCTGGCCCTGACCAAGCTGGACGGCACCGCCAAAGGCGGCGTGATCTTCGCCCTGGCCAAGCAGTTCGGCCTGCCGATTCGCTATATCGGCGTGGGTGAAGGCATTGATGACCTCCGTACTTTTGAAGCTGAAGCCTT
Organism: Pseudomonas sp.; assembly: GCA_039207785.1. GTDB lineage: Bacteria > Pseudomonadota > Gammaproteobacteria > Pseudomonadales > Pseudomonadaceae > Aquipseudomonas. The sequence continues at coordinate 14,225 of JBCECW010000006.1, forward strand.
TGTTCAGGCCTTGTTCGCCGAGCGGGAGCACGCATGATTCGCTTTGAGCAGGTGGGTAAACGTTACGCCAATGGCCACGTCGGCCTGCATGAGCTGAGTTTTCGCGTGCGCCGGGGCGAATTTCTATTCGTTACCGGGCACTCGGGCGCGGGCAAAAGTACATTGCTGCGTCTGATTCTGGCGATGGAACGGCCCACTTCAGGGAAGCTGCTGTTGGCCGGGCAAGACCTGTCGCAGATCACCACGGCGCAGATTCCGTTTTTGCGTCGGCAAATCGGCGTGGTGTTTCAGAATCATCAGTTGCTGTTCGATCGCACGGTGTTTAACAACATCGCCTTGCCGCTGCAGATTCTCGGCCTGTCCAAGCCCGATATCGCCAAGCGTGTCGATGCCGCACTCGAGCGTGTGGCCTTGAGCGACAAGCGCGATCTGTTTCCGGGCGACCTGTCCACCGGCCAGCAACAGCGCGTCGGCATTGCCCGCGCGGTGGTGCATCGCCCGGCATTGCTGCTGGCGGACGAACCGACCGGTAACCTCGACCCGCGTCTGGCCGCCGAGATCATGGGCGTGTTCGAAGATATCAATCGCATGGGCACCAGCGTGCTGATCGCCAGCCACGACCTGGCGCTGATCGCGCGCATGCGCCACCGCATGCTGACCCTGCAACGTGGCCGTTTGATCGGCGATGGAGAGGCCGGTTAATGAGCGCCACTCGTAATCCACAGGAAGCATCGTCGGCCGCCGAACGTGTTGGCGCGGCGCCGAAGAAAAACGATCAGAAGAAAGATGACGGCAGCCCGGATTTCACCACCCTGCTGCACGCCTGGGTGGAAGCCCACCGTTCCAGCCTGGTCGACAGCCTGCTGCGCCTGGCCAAGCAGCCGATCGGCAGCTTCTTTACCTGCCTGGTGATGGCCGTTGCACTCAGCCTGCCCATGGGCTTGTCGCTGCTGCTGAATAATGTCGAGCGCCTCGGCGGCTCGTGGCAGCGCGCGGCGCAGATCTCGCTGTTCCTCAATCTGGATGCCAGCGAGGCCGATGGGCAAAAGCTGCGGGCGCAGATCGCCGAGATGGGCGATGTGGCCGAATCTGAATGGATCAGCCGGGAACAGGCCCTGGCCGAGTTCCAGCAGCAGTCGGGGCTTGGCGAGGCGCTCAAGGAGTTGCCGGAAAACCCGCTGCCTGGCGTGATCCTGGTAACGCCCAAGGAAGTCGACAAGACTGCGCTCGAAGCTTTGCGTCTGCGCTTGGCGGATTTGCCTAAGGTTCAGCAGGCGCAGCTCGACCTGTTGTGGGTGGAGCGCTTGAGCGCGATCCTCAAGCTGGGTGAGCGATTTGTCTTCGGCCTGACGCTATTGCTGGTAATGGCGCTGCTGCTGGTGATCGGTAACACCATCCGCCTGCATATCGAGAACCGTCGTACGGAAATCGAAGTGATCAAGCTGGTCGGTGGCACGGACAGCTATGTGCGTCGTCCCTTCCTTTATATGGGCGCGCTTTACGGCATGGGGGCCGGCTTGCTGTCCTGGGCCGTACTGGCGTTTGGCCTGGATTGGCTCAATGGCGCCGTGGTGCGTCTGGCAGGGCTCTACGGCAGTGACTTTGCCCTGGGCGGGGTGCCATTAGCCGATGGTCTGTCGCTGCTGCTGGGCGCGGTATTGTTGGGGTATATTGGCGCCTGGCTTGCGGTGGCCCGGCACTTGAACGAATTGGCCCCGAAGTAGTAAGTTCTTGTATCTGTGTGTGTTTTCGTGCTTTTTGAACTTTTGAGTCAACTGTATAGTCATATCCGCAGTGCTCAAGAGGCACGAGTTTCGTGAGTCGGAGGATTCGCATGAGCAATTCTTTGCAACCTGTCCATGCCCTAGTCCCAGGTGCCAACCTGGAAGCCTACGTGCATGCGGTCAACAGCATTCCGCTGCTGAGCGTTGAGCAGGAGCGCGAACTGGGCGAAAGTCTTTTCTACCATCAAGATCTTGAAGCCGCCCGGCAAATGGTGCTCGCGCACCTGCGTTTTGTCGTACATATCGCTAGAAGTTATTCCGGTTATGGCCTGGCCCAGGCCGACCTGATTCAGGAAGGCAACGTCGGTCTGATGAAGGCCGTCAAACGCTTCAACCCGGAAATGGGTGTGCGTCTGGTGTCGTTCGCCGTGCACTGGATCAAAGCTGAAATCCACGAATTCATCCTGCGTAACTGGCGCATCGTCAAAGTGGCGACCACCAAGGCGCAGCGCAAATTGTTCTTCAATCTGCGCAGCCAGAAAAAACGCCTGGCGTGGCTGAACAACGACGAAGTGCATGCTGTGGCCGAAAGCCTTGGCGTCGAGCCGCGTGAAGTGCGTGAAATGGAAAGCCGCTTGACCGGCCATGACATGGCATTCGACCCGGCTGCCGAGGCAGACGATGAAAGTGCCTTTCAATCGCCGGCCAACTACCTGGAGGACCACCGCTACGATCCGGCTCGCCAGCTGGAAGATTCTGACTGGAGCGACAGCGCCACGGCGAATCTGCACGAAGCGCTGGAAGGCCTGGACGAACGCAGTCGCGACATCCTCTATCAGCGCTGGCTGGCCGAGGAAAAAGCCACCCTGCATGAGCTGGCCGCCAAGTACAACGTCTCGGCTGAGCGGATTCGCCAGTTGGAGAAAAACGCGATGAGCAAGCTTAAAGGCTCCATAGCCGCTTAAGTCCTCGCGCACTACCGAAAGAGCCGCACCTTGGTGCGGCTTTTTTCTGTCCGTTGGTTTTCAGTATTTTGGAGCGTTTTATGTCTATGCCGCCCCTGCGTATGCAGCATTGGTTGCTGTTTGTGGTTATCGCCATCGCGTTTTTTGCCTGGGGTGGCTGGTTGATGCGCGGCAGCGGTCAGGCTGAAGCACTGCCGGGTATGGCGCAGTGGCAGCAGCAGATCCTTGCACCGATGGCTGATGGCAAGCTGACGTTAAAGCAGTTGAGCGCGCTTGATAGTGGTGAGTTGTGGCTCAAGCCTCGCCTGGACGGCCCGCAGTTGGTCTTTCGCAGCGAACTTGAAGCATCGGGGCAACGCTGGAAGCTCGAAGCGGTGCTGGTGCTCAGTGAACAGGAGCGCGCCAGCCTGATGGCCGCGACGGGTTTAAAACCGACGGACCCGGAGCAGCCGCTAAGTGCCGCGATGCGTGGCGAAATGGGCGGGCATGCCTTGTCAACGTTGGCACTGCGTCCTCAGCAGCCGATTGCATCTGAGCAGGTCACGGCCAGCTTCGGTCCGCCGCGGCTACGTTTGCAGCTGCAAGAAGGTGAAGGGTGGGTTTACCCGATGCAAGGCCTTACCGCACAGATTGCGGATGATCACCTGCTGCTGCTTCACGTGATCCCCAAAAGCGCCCTCACTAAATAGCCGCCGGCTTACCAGAAGCGCTGGTTCTTCTGCATTTGTACGATGTAGTCGCTGCCACCCAGCTGGCGCATCTGTTGGTGAATCCAGTTGGCCCTGCGGCTTACGTAGGCTGTGGGTCGGCTCGGGCTCCACTTGAGTGGGCTTGGTAGCACAGCGGCCAGCAAACTGGCCTGGCGGCCAGACAGGTAGGGCGCGCCCACGCCAAAGTGCTTGCGCGCTGCGGCCTCTGCGCCAAACACCCCGTCCCCCCATTCCACGCTATTGAGATACACCTCAAGGATGCGTTGCTTGGGCCAGAGCAACTCCAACAGGCCGGTAAACCAGGCCTCCAAGCCTTTGCGCAACCAGCTGCGTCCCGGCCAGAGAAACAGGTTTTTCGCCACTTGCTGGCTGATGGTGCTGGCGCCTCGCAGGCTACCGCCGCGTTCGTTGTGGTTGAGTGCGGCCTGGATAGCGTCGACATCGAAGCCCCAGTGCTCGGCGAACTTCTGGTCTTCGCCCGCAATTACCGCGACCTTCAGGTCATCCGGGAGCTCTTTCCATGGCCGCCAAGTGCGCTGCAACTCAATAGGCTTGCCGTTAATCCACGAGGCGACCTTACGTTCGACCATCAGCGCCGTTCCTGGTGGTGGTACCCAACGAAAAACCACCACCAGCAGCACCGAGACGCCGGCGAACCAGAGCAGACATTTAAAAAAACGAGCAATCCATTTTCGAAGCATGCGCGGGGATGCCTAGCAGGTTAGGTGGCCATTATAGACAGTTACGTATTCGCAAATAGCTTACACGCATAAGTAAATATGCATCGGGCTCGATTGGATGTAGTGCTGCGATGCTTTGGCCGCTACACAGGCCATGGTGTGTAAAAGATATTTTCAAGGGCGATATTTAATTTTTCCGCTGTATCAGAAATAAAAAACTCATCTTAGGAATGTTCGTTCATAGGCGGCGGACGAGGGTGATTTTAAGGCAGTTTTGTCTCGTTAAAATTACCAGCGCAAAAGTTAATTTTTACCATTTTTGTGGTTCCTGAAAGGAAGATAAAGTATGAGTACAAAGAAAATTATCTTGGCGGTAGGTAGTGCCCTCGCTATTAGTAGCGTGGCGCAGTTCGCAATGGCGAACAGCGGTAAGATTGATTTTGAAGGTGGTATTTCCGCAACTACCTGCGACGTCAATATCGCAGGAAAAGGTCCAAACGCCACAATCACTCTGCCAACAGTATCCGCCAACCTGTTAAAAAAATCAGGTGACGTTGCAGGTCAGACACGCATCCCGTTCAAGTTGTTGAACTGCACCGTCGCACAAAACCCAACCTATGCGAAAGTATTCTTTACTGCCGCCAACGCCAACGTCAATCCGGCCGGCCGGCTGGATATTGACGGTACTGTAACCGGCCCTGCATCCGGTGTTGATCTGCAAATTCTGGGCTCTGATCACAAAGCAATTGACCTGACCCAAGACATATTAGGCCAAAGTAATACGCGCTCTCAAATTACCGGGGCGGCCGGTGCAGGCACAGCGGATATTGAATATTTTGTTCAGTACTACGCTACTACGGCAAGTGCTGCTGGCCGAGTGAAATCGAGCGTGAGCTACGAGATTCACTACGAGTAATTATTGAAAAGCTGGGGTGCTCACCTTCGTAAGCACCTCATCTAACCCCGAGGTAGGGTATGCGATGGTCATTCGTGTTCGGCCTGGTTCTCTTGGCGAGCAATTACGCGTTCGCAGTCAATACCGCCAGTTTTAGCGTAGAGGGAACAATCACAGGTTCTACCTGCAAAGTAGTAGTAGGGGATGGTGAGCTAATCAGTATTGCCTACCAGAATCAAAGTAAGCTTAAAGCCCCAAACTCCGTAGCGGGCAAAACGCCATTCCGTATATCGGTTACGGGCTGTGCAACCACCGCATCTGTTTTCTTTCAGAATGACCAGTCCACAGTAAATAAAACCGGGCGGCTGATTAATACCGCTGAACCAGGTGTTGATGGCGGTGCGGAAAATGTGGAATTGGAAATATTAGACTGGCAGGGAAAATCAATAAATTTATCTGCTGCCCAAGGTGTTCAAGGAACAAGCCCTGCAACATCTGGTGCAATTCAGGGTAGCGCCAATTTTGACTACTTTGTTCAGTATTTTTCTTTAGGTGCGGCTACGGCTGGAAAGGTCAAGAGCTCTTTGACTTTTGTTGTTGATTCTTTCTGAAGTTCGCAAACTGTATTTTCAGGTATTTAGTATGCTGAAGCTTTCGGTGTTTAGTGCGAGAGGCGTATTTTTTTACGCTGTGGGGCTTGTCGGAATGCTGCTTGGAAATAGCGCCTCCGCTTCCGTTGTAATTGACGGGACTCGCGTCATTTACCCAAGTGAAAAGTCAGAGGTCTCTGTA
>JBCECW010000007.1:0-15589 GCA_039207785.1 Pseudomonas sp.
GTCGGTACCCTTGTAGGTGTACTCGTCCAGGTTACGGTCGAAGCGCACGAACTCGGTGTCGTAGGTGAAGTTCAGGCCGCCGGGCTGGAAGGGCAGCACGCCGTTGAAGGTCACTTGCGGCAGGCGATCGTACGGGGTTACGTCGGTAACGGTGGCCAGTTCGTAAGCATGCACATTGAGCTTGGCATCGAAGCTGTCGCCACGATAGGTCAGGTCGCCTTGCTGGTTTACGAAGGTCTGGTTGCTGACGTCCAGGTCGGTTTCCAGATCCTGGAAGTAGTACGGGTCGCTGATCTTGGTGTAGTTGACGGTACCCAGCAGGCGCGAATCCAGACCAGTCTGGTTTTGCCAGCTATAGAGGTAACGTTGATCTTCGTACTTGGGTTCATCCTTGCGCTCGTCGTCGCCGTCATCCAGGTAAGCGGCGCTGACTTTGCCTTCGCTGCTTTCGGTGAGGTAGCGGAACTCGCCTTCCATCATCACGCCGCGCTCGGTCATGATGCGTGGATACAAGGTGGCGTCGTAGTTCGGCGCCAGGTTGAAGTAGTACGGCGTTACCAGCATCAGGCCGGTATCGCTGGACGAACCGATGCTCGGCGGCAAGAAGCCGGACTGGCGACGGTCGTCGATCGGGAAATAGATGTACGGGGTGTAGAAGACTGGAATGTCTTTGACCCGCAACGTCACGTTGGTGGCCGTACCGAAACCGGTGGCCTGGTTCAAGGTGATGTTGTTGCCCTTCAGGTTCCAGGCGTTGCTGCCCGGTTCGCAACGGGTGTACGTACCATCCTTGAGGCGGATGATGGTGTCTTCCTGGCGCTTGGCATACAGCGCGCTACCGCGAACGCTGGACTTGTGCAGCACGTACTCGGCGTTGTCGATCTGCGCTTCGCCGGTGTCCAGCTGGATCTGGGCGCGATCACCCACTACCAGCGCGCCGTTGTCGCGCAGACGCACATCACCGTTCAGCTCGCCACGGTTTTCAGCCTGATACAGGCTGGCCTCGTCGGCCTGCACCTGCATGCTGCCCTGGCGCATGATCACGTCACCGGCGAGGGTGGCGACCTGCTGCTCCTGCTCATAGCGCGAGGCTTTGGCAGACAGATAGGTCGGTGCGTCTTTTTTCGCCGTCTTGTCGTTCATGCCAGGACGGACAGGCTCGATATACGCGCCGGAGCAGTACGGGCCGGTTTCGGCCAGTTGCTCGGCGGTGAGCTTGTCGCGCGGAACCCAGTCGAGGTGACTGTAGTCAGCACTGCGAGACTTGAGGGCGCGGCCTTTGCTCTCGGTTACCAATTGAGGCTTGGCCTCGCTGGTAACGGCTTCTCCCGAGGCGACCGTGCTGGTCTTCTCGGCGGAGGTGCCCGCCAGGGAGCTCACGGCGCCAGCGCTATGCACTGGACGCGGTGGCAACACGGCGTTGTCCGCTTTGGGAGCGCAAGCCCAGCCACCCGTAGGCGACACCTGGCAGTCGAACTGCTCGGCGGCGACCACATATTGGGTAGCAACAGGTTGCAAGGCCAATAGACTGCCGGTAACCAGCAGAGGGAATTTTTTACGAAACGCGGGGTATTTTACTGCCATCTTGTAGTCCGGGCTTCCTGCGCGCCATCGGCCCGCTAGGACCGCACGCCTCTCGATGGGCTGAAAAAGATGCTGGATAATAAAGCATGACCCGCACAACGGCTAGGGCCGTCGGAGACCCTTGTAATGCTTGATGAAGATGTACGCCTGCAACAGCTGTCCGTGTGGCTCGATGAGCAACTGCCGGCCCTTTTCAGCGCCCGTGGTTGGGGCGCCGTTCCCGCTGCAACCCTTACCGCTGCTAGCAGTGACGCCAGTTTCCGGCGTTATTTTCGCTGGCAGGGCGAAGGCCGTACCTTGATCGTTATGGACGCGCCGCCGCCCCAGGAAGACTGCCGGCCGTTCGTAAAAGTCGCCGGTTTGCTCGCCGAGGCAAAAATAAATGTGCCGGAAATTTTGGCCCAGGACCTCGAACGCGGCTTTTTATTGCTACCCGACCTTGGGCGGCAAACCTACCTCGACGTGATCAATGAAGAGAATGCCGACGCCCTGTTCGCCGATGCATTGCAGGCGCTGTTGGCCTTTCAGCAATTGCCGCAGCACACGCCGCTGCCCAGTTACGACCATGCGCTGCTGACCCGCGAATTGCAGCTGTTCCCCGACTGGTATGTGCGCCACGAGCTGGGCCTGGAATTTACCGAAGCGCAGCAAGCTGCCTGGCAGCGCATTTGCGCCATCCTGATCGACAGCGCCCTGGCCCAGCCAAAGGTGCTGGTGCATCGGGACTATATGCCGCGCAACCTGATGCAGAGCGAGCCGAACCCCGGCGTGCTGGATTTTCAGGATGCCGTATATGGCCCGGTTACCTACGATGTCACCAGCCTGTTCAAGGACGCGTTCCTAAGCTGGCCCGAGCCCCGTGTGCGCGGCTGGCTTACCCAGTACTGGCAGCAGGCCGGCGCCCTGGGTATTCCTGTGCAAGCCGAGCTCGATGACTTTCTGCGTGCCAGCGACCTGATGGGGCTGCAGCGTCACCTCAAGGTGATCGGCATCTTTGCCCGTATCTGCCACCGCGACGGCAAGCCGAAATACCTCGGCGATGTGCCACGCTTCTTTGCCTATATAGAAGCGGTGCTCGCGCGCCGTCCTGAACTGGCCGAACTGGGCGAGCTATTTGCCAGCCTGCAACATGCCAAGGCGAACCGAGCATGAAAGCGATGATTCTGGCTGCCGGCAAAGGCGAGCGCATGCGCCCCCTGACCCTGCACACGCCCAAGCCGCTGATCCCGGTCGCCGGTGTGCCCCTGATCGAATACCACCTGCGTGCCCTGGCCCGTGCCGGTTTTACCGAGGTGGTGATCAACCACGCCTGGCTGGGCCAGCAAATTGAAGACCACCTGGGCGATGGCGCGCAGTTCGGCGTGCGTATCGTCTATTCGCCAGAAGGCGAGCCACTGGAAACCGGCGGCGGCATTTTCCGCGCCTTGCCGCTGCTGGGCGATGCGCCGTTCCTGGTGGTCAACGGCGATGTCTGGACCGACTACGATTTCAGCGCCATTCCGCAGCGCCTCGACGGCCTGGTGCATCTGGTCATGATCGACAACCCGGCCCACCACCCGGCCGGCGATTTTGTCCTGCGGGACGGCCAACTAAGTGATGCGCAACCCGGTGTGCCGACCCTGACCTACAGCGGCATCGCCGTATTGGTGCCGGCGTTGTTCAACGGCTGCCAACCCGGTGCCTTCAAGCTTGCGCCCCTGCTGCGTGCGGCCATGGCGGACGGCCAGGTCAGTGGTGAGCATTTCACCGGCCACTGGGTAGATGTCGGCACCCATGAGCGTTTGAAGGAAGTGGAACACCTGCTAGCGGTGGCCGGCTGATGCTCTGGCCCGCCACGTTCGTAGGCGCCACCGCCGGCTTGGCGCTGGCTAGTATCCCGGGGGCCTTGCTCGGTATCTTGCTGGGGCAGGTGGTCGATCGGCGCATGGCCCTGGAAAGCTGGGCTGATCTGCGCGGGCGCCTCAAGGGCGCGCGTGCCAGTGGGGTGTCGGACCAGGACCTGCTGTTTGTCTTGCTGGGGCGTCTGGCCAAGAGTGACGGCCAGGTGTTGGAGGTGCATATTCAGCAAGCCCGCGCCGAGATGCAGCGTTTGCAGTTGGTCGACGGCGAACAACGCCGCGCCATCGAGGCCTTTACCCGCGGCAAGAACGGCCAGGATGGCCTGCGGGTGCCGCTGCGGCGCCTGCGCAGCCAGCTGCGTGTGGCCGAGGAAGTGCTGCGCGCCTGCTGGCGCATGGCCTGGGCCGATGGCCGCGCCACCAGCACCGAGCGCGAGCTGATTGTGCTGTGGGGCAAATGGCTGGGCCTGGGGCCGGATTCTGTCGCCGCGCTGGGGGCTGAATTCGAACCGCGTAAAACCACCCAGGTGGCCAGTACGGTCAGTTACGAGCAGGCCTTGCGAGTGCTGAACGTGGCCCATGGCAGTGATGTGCAAACCATCAAGAACGCCTACCGGCGTCTGCTGAGTCGCCATCATCCGGACAAACTGGTGGGCGCTGGTGCCAGTGCGGCCAAGGTGCGCGAAGCCACGGAGAAAACCCGTGAGTTGCATAGCGCTTACGCGGTAGTGCGGGAGCAGCGCGGGTTTAGGTAAATCCAGCACGGTCATCCCCGCACATGCGGGGACCCAGAATCTGCTGGTGAACACCGTTTCCTCTGACACTCTGGATCCCCGCATGCGCGGGGATGACGGAGTAGAGGGCGAGAGCGGCGTTATTAAATCCCCGGCGACGTCGGCTCCGGCGGCGGTGGCGGTTCCCGGGCTTCGGCGGGCGCCGAGGCATCCGGCCTGACCGCGCCCGATTGCAGGTGTTGGGTCAGCCAGCCCTTTACCCGGCGAAACAACTGCTCTTGCTCGGTTGCCCGGTCACCGGGCAGCGAGGTCATGGCGACCTGGATATAGGCCGGGTGTTTTTGCCGTTTGCTCGCCTGCATCCGCTGCTTGGCGGCATCACGTTCCAGGGGTTGGTCCTGGTAATAGAAATCGCCGGTGGCCAGCTTCAGCTCCGGCACCAACTCCTCCAGCACCGGGCTGAAGCCCACGGGTTTTTCCGCCGCCACCAGAATCAGATTGCTGACTTCCTTGGGTTTGACATTGGCCAGGTAACGCGCCGCCCAATAACCGCCGCTGCCATGGCCAAGCAACACAATGGCCTTGGCTTTTTTCTCCTGGGCAAAGGCAATGGCCGCCGCAATTCGCGCGCTAACGCGGCCGGCATGGGTGGTGCGTTGTTCTTCGCTGATGCCGCTGGGTGGCGGGCTGTTGTCGGCCGGTACGGCGGCGTTTTCCGGGGTAGTGGCGGGGGCTGCTTCACTGGTTTCAGCCGGCGCATCGGCTTTCTTTTCGGCGCCGTCGGCCGGGGCGGCGGCCTCGATCGGGCGTAGCGGCGGCTCATCGCCTTGCGGGTCCGGCAGGCTCAGGCTGAGGGTATGCCAGCCGGCATCAGGCAGTTTTTCCCGCAGCGGCGCCATGGCTTGCGGCCAGTCGGCGGTCTCGCCATCGCCTGGGATCAGGATCACCACGCCGGTCGCATCGCCGACATTGGCCGGCTTCCATAGCGCGAGAAATTCTTCATCGCCGGTGGTGAGTTTTTGCTGTTCTTTTTCCGGCACCCGTTTGGCCAGGGCAGTGGCGTCGTCAACACTGCGTTCGGCCAGCGGCGCGCGCTCCACGGCCGCCGGGGCGTCGCCTTCCTTGGCCGGTGCCGGCTCATCGGCAGCCTGCAGATAACCGCACAGCAGCAGTGATAACAGGGCAAGGCGCGGGCGCAACGGCATCGGGTAAATCCTTGGCGATGGCAATGGGTGCAGCCTAATCGGCTGTCGGCTATTTGTCAGGCGTGGAGTAAGGTAGGCCGCTTTCCACCCCGTTGCCGAGGTTTGCTGGGGATGATCCGTTATTTGCTGGGCACCTGGTTGCTGCTGATGGCCGCGCTGCCGGGCGTGGCCTTGAGTGAGCCCGCGAGCACACCGCTGGCGCTGAGTGGCGAGCAGCACAGCTGGCTGGCCGCCCATAAACAGCTGCGGGTTGGCGTGGTGTTGCAGGCGCCTTATGCGCAGATGGATCGTCGCGCGCAGAAACTGTACGGGGCCCATATCGACCTGATGAACGAGTTGGCCGCCGCCCTGCATATCGAGCTGCTATGGCAAACCTACCCCGACCAGGCCGCGCTGGAAGCCGCCGGCCAAGCCCATCTGTTCGACCTCGCCCCTGGGCAGATGCAGACGCCCGCCGGCCTGCGCCACTGGCTGTTTTCCGACCCGTATATGCGCGTGCCACAGCTGGTTGTCGGTAGCCGGGTGGGCGGCGCTGCGGTGGATTTCGAGCAACTGGGCGCCAACGAACCGGTGGCCGTGCGCCTGCCCAGCGCGGTGGCCGATTACCTGCGCACCTCCTATTCCAATCTCAACTTGCAGGGCGTCGACACCGAGCGCCAGGCGCTGCGCAACCTGCTGGCCGAGCAAGTGAAGTACGTGGTGATCGACGAAGCGCAGCTCAGTCGGCTCTCCGCCGAGGCGGAGTTCGCCGAGTTGGCGGTGGTGGGGGATATCGGCTTTCCGCAATTGCTGCGCGTGGCGTCGCGGCGCGATTGGCCGGAGTTGTCGGGCATCGTCGATGTGGCCTTGGCCGGGCTGACACCCAAGCAACTGGACCAATTGCATAACCGCTGGGTGCAGATCAAATACCCACGGCTTAGCGAGTCGCCGGGCTTCTGGCAAAACCTCACCAGCCTGTTTGCCGTGTTGCTGCTGGCGGCGGTGGCTTGCCTGTTCTGGTTGCGGCGGCAGGTGCGCAACCTTGAGCGTGCCTTGCTGGAAGCACGGCATGCCCTGGAGCTGCGCGAGGCGGCCGAAGAAGCCTTGCGCCTGACGCAGTTTTCCATCGACCAGAGCACCGTCGGCATTCTTTGGGTCAACTGGGACAGCCATGTGCGCTACGCCAACCGCGCCGCAGAACATCTGCTCGGCTACACCAGCGGCGGCGTGGTGGAACTGCCCCTGGCGACGTTCGACCCTAATCTGCATATGGATCGCTGGCTGGCCCTGTGGAAACGCGCACGGGGCAGTGATGGCGATCCCCTGAGTTTTGAAAGCAATCTGCAACGCGCCGACGGCAGTACCTTGCCGGCGGATGTGTCGCTGAGTTTTCTGCGTTTTCGCCAGGCCGAATACCTGGTGGTGTATATCACCGACGTCACCGAGCGCCGTCGTGCCCTGGCCGCCTTGCAGGAAAGCCAGGCGCGCCTGCAGGGGATTGCCGCCAACGTGCCGGGCATGGTGTTTCGCCTGGAGCGCCCGCATGCGGGGGCCGAGGTGGACTTCGCCTTTATCAGCGACGGCAGCGAAGGCATGGTCGGTTATCCCGCCGCGATATTGCAGGCGCCGGATCGCGGCTTGCGCAGCCTGGTGTATAGCGAAGACAAAGCCAGCTACCACGGCAGCCAGGACCTGGCGTTTGCCAATGACCGCGACTGGAATTGGCAGGGCCGTATCCTTACCCGCGATGGCGAACAGCGCTGGGCCGATATCAAGACCACGGCGCGCCGCCTGGATGACAACTCGGTGGTCTGGGATGGCATCGCCTGGGACATTACCGACAACAAACGTATCGAGCTGGAGCTGGCCGATTCCCGCGCCCAGTTGCGCGAGTTGTCGGCGCACCTGGAAAGCGTGCGCGAAGAGGAAAAAGCCCGCATCGCCCGCGAAGTGCACGACGAGCTTGGCCAGGTGCTCACCGTGCTCAAGCTGGAAACCTCGATGTGCGAGCTGGCCTATGCCGAGCTCGACCCCGGCTTGCAGGAACGCCTGAACAGCATGAAGCGCCTGATCGCCAACCTGTTCCAGCTGGTGCGCGATGTGGCCACCGCACTGCGCCCGCCGATTCTGGATGCCGGCATCGCCTCGGCAATCGAGTGGCAAGCCCAGCGCTTTGAAGCGCGTACGCAGATTCCATGCATCGTCCAGGTGCCGGACAATCTGCCGGCCCTGGCCGATGCCAAGGCCATCGGCCTGTTCCGTATCCTGCAAGAGGCTCTGACCAACGTGATGCGCCACGCCCAGGCGCATACTGTGGCCCTGCGCCTGGCGTTGGATGGCAACGACCTGTGCCTGACGGTGGTCGACGATGGCATCGGCTTTGTCGCGCAGCCGGGGCGTAGTGCTTCGTTTGGTCTGGTGGGCATGCGTGAGCGGGTGTTGATGCTGGGCGGTACCCTGCGCCTGGACAGCCAGGTGGGCGAGGGCACCACCCTGACCGTGCATATTCCGTTGCTATAGAAAGAGGAGCGTTTGCCGTGATCCGTGTACTGGTGGCCGAAGACCACACCATTGTTCGTGAAGGCATCAAGCAGCTGATTGGCCTGGCCAAAGACCTCTGCGTGGTGGGCGAGGCCAGCAACGGTGAGCAACTGCTGGAGGCCTTGCGCCAGACCGAATGCGATGTGGTGCTGCTGGATATTTCCATGCCGGGGGTCAATGGCCTGGAGTCGATCCCCCGGATTCGCGCATTGAACAATCCGCCGGCGATCCTGGTGCTGTCGATGCACGACGAAGCACAGATGGCCGCCCGTGCCCTCAAGGCCGGCGCGGCGGGTTATGCCACCAAGGACAGTGACCCGGCCTTGCTGCTGACGGCGGTACGCCGGGTGGCATCCGGCGGGCGCTATATCGACCCGGAGCTGGCCGACCGGATGGTCTTCGAAGTCGGTCTGACCGATTCGCAGCCGCTGCATACGCGGCTTTCCGAGCGCGAATTCTCGGTATTCGAGCGGTTGGTGCAGGGCGCCAACGTCAACGATATCGCCCAGCAACTGGCGCTTAGCAACAAGACCATCAGCACCCACAAGGCGCGGCTGATGCAAAAGCTCAATGCCAGCTCGGTGGCGGAGTTGGTCAAGTACGCGATGGAGCATAAGCTCGTTTGAGAGCGGCGATTGGGCCGGCCCTCTCCCCCAGCCCCTCTCCCGCAAGCGGGAGAGGGGAGACCAACTCGTTCGCCAGACAATCCCCTCTCCCGCCTGCGGGAGAGGGTGCCCGAAGGGCGGGAGAGGGGCCGTTGATTTACCTATTTACGACCCCATTCACTCGCTGCACCACGCAATAGCCCCATTCCCCCGTCCCCCAATACCCAATCACGCCACCGGGGTAGGGCAATCCCTACCCTCAGTCTTCCGTCGTGCTTATAGCAATCTCTCATAGCCCCCGATTTGCGCTGCGTGCAGGGTTCTCTAGCCTTAAGGCACGACGTACAAATTCAAAAAGGGTGAGGTCATGGGCGAGTCGCAAGTCAACGATGTGCTGGTCAGCTTTCGTGGCGTTCAGAAGAGCTACGACGGCGAGAACCTGATCGTCAAAGACCTCAACCTGGACATTCGCAAAGGTGAGTTCCTCACCCTGCTGGGCCCGTCCGGCTCGGGCAAGACCACCAGCCTGATGATGCTGGCGGGTTTCGAAACGCCTACCAACGGCGAGATCCTGCTGGCCGGCCGCGCCATCAACAACGTGCCGCCGCACAAGCGCGACATCGGCATGGTGTTCCAGAACTACGCGCTGTTCCCGCATATGACCGTGTCGGAAAACCTGGCTTTTCCCCTGACCGTGCGCGGCATGAACAAGACCGACGTCAGCGAGCGGGTTAAACGCGCGCTGTCGATGGTGCAGCTCGACAGCTTCCGCAATCGCTACCCCGGCCAGTTGTCCGGCGGCCAGCAGCAGCGAGTGGCCCTGGCCCGCGCACTGGTGTTCGAGCCGCAGTTGGTGCTGATGGATGAGCCGCTGGGCGCCCTGGATAAACAGCTGCGCGAACATATGCAGATGGAGATCAAGCACCTGCATCAACGCCTGGGCGTGACCGTGGTGTACGTGACCCACGACCAGGGCGAAGCGCTGACCATGTCCGACCGCGTGGCCGTTTTCCACCAGGGCGAGATCCAGCAGATCGCGCCGCCGCGTACCCTCTACGAAGAGCCGAAAAACACCTTCGTCGCCAACTTTATCGGTGAGAACAACCGCCTCAGTGGCCGCCTGGTCAGCCGTGATGGCGACCGTTGCGTGGTCGAGCTGGCGCGTGGCGAGAAGGTCAATGCGCTGGCCATCAACGTCGGCCAGCCGGGCGAACCGGTGACCCTGTCAGTGCGCCCTGAGCGTGTGCTGCTCAACGACGCCAGCGCCCAGTGCAGCAACCGTTTCTCTGGCCGAGTGGCCGAATTTATCTACTTGGGCGACCACGTGCGTGTGCGCCTGGAGGTGTGTGGCAAGGCCGACTTCTACGTCAAACAACCCATTGCCGATCTCGATCCGGCACTGGCGGTGGGCGACGTAGTACCCCTCGGCTGGCAAGTGGAGCATGTCAGAGCACTCGATCCCATCGTGGAAGGCGCCTGACCGTTTTGAAGTTCGCAGTAAGCGCTATTCAACCCAGCACTGTGGAGAAAACAACAATGAAACAAGCACTCAAACTCGTCACCGTGGCACTTGGGCTGGCCGTTGCCGCTCAGTCCATGGCCGCTGACTTGACCGTGATCTCGTTCGGGGGAGCGAACAAGGCCGCCCAGGTCAAAGCGTTCTACGAGCCGTGGGAAAAGGCAGGCAAAGGCAAGATCGTTGCCGGTGAATACAACGGTGAAATGGCCAAGGTCAAAGCCATGGTCGACACCAACAGCGTGTCCTGGGACCTGGTGGAAGTAGAGTCGCCAGAACTGTCGCGCGGCTGCGACGAAGATATGTTCGAAACCCTCGACCCTGCACTGTTCGGCAACAAGGCCGACTACGTGCCGGGCGCCATCCAGAGCTGCGGTGTGGGCTTCTTCGTATGGTCCACCGTGTTGGCCTACAACGCCGACAAGCTGAAAACCGCGCCCACCAGTTGGGCTGATTTCTGGGATACCACCAAGTTCCCAGGCAAGCGTGGCCTGCGTAAAGGCGCCAAGTACACCCTGGAATTCGCCCTGATGGCCGACGGCGTAGCGCCGAAGGACGTGTACAAGGTGCTGGCCAGCAAAGACGGCCAGAACCGCGCGTTCAAGAAGCTCGACGAGCTGAAACCGAATATCCAGTGGTGGGAAGCCGGCGCCCAGCCGCCGCAATACCTCGCCTCCGGTGACGTGGTGATGAGCTCGGCCTACAACGGTCGTATCGCCGCCGTGCAGAAAGAGAGCAACCTGAAAGTGGTATGGACTGGCGGCATCTACGACTTCGACGCCTGGGCCATTCCGAAGGGTTCGAAAAACGCCGAAGAAGCCAAGAAGTTCATCGCTTACTCGGTACAGCCCGAGCAGCAGAAGATCTACTCGGAAAACATCGCCTACGGCCCGGCCAACTCCAAGGCCGTTGCCCTGCTGGACAAAGGCATCCTGAAAGACATGCCGACCACCCCGGAAAACATCGCCGATCAAGTTCAGATCGATGTGACCTTCTGGGCTGACAACGGCGAGCAGCTGGAACAGCGTTTCAACGCCTGGGCCGCCAAGTAATAGCTGTGTTTTGACCCTGTAGGAGCGAGCTTGCTCGCGCCTACAGGGATCACGATTTATTTTTGAGATGCGGAGTTGACCATGGCCGTCGCCATTCCCACTTTGAAACAACGCCTTGCGCGTGCCGAGCGCGTTAACCGCCTCAAGGCACAAGCGCTGATCGCGCCGCTGGTGCTGTTTCTGCTGCTGGTGTTTCTGGTGCCGATTGTGGCGCTGCTCTACAAAAGCGTGGCCAACCCCGAAGTGGTCAATGGCTTGCCGCGTACCGTGGTGGCTGTGGCCGATTGGGATGGCAAAGGCTTGCCCACCGAGCCGGTGTATAAAGCCATCAGCGAAGACCTGGGCGAAGCCCGTAAGAATCAAGTCTTGGGCGATCTGTCCAAGCGTCTGAACATGGAGTCGGCCGGCTACCGCAGCCTGCTGATGAAAACCGCCCGCGCCCTGCCATTTGCCGAAGCGCCGGCCTCGTATAAAGAAGCCTTGGAAGGCCTGGATGAGCGTTGGGGCGACCCGGCCTACTGGCAGGTGATCCGCCGCAATACCAGCAGCGTGACGCCGTACTACCTGCTGGCGGCTGTTGACCACCGCATCGACGATGTCGGCGAAGTGGCACCGGCCACTCCGGACCAGGCCATCTACCTGGATATCTTTGCCCGCACCTTCTGGATGGGCCTGGTAATTACTGCCATCTGCCTGGTGCTGGCCTATCCACTGGCCTACCTGCTGGCCAACCTGCCGTCGCGGCAAAGCAACCTGTTGATGATCCTGGTGCTGCTGCCGTTCTGGACTTCGATCCTGGTGCGGGTGGCCGCCTGGATCGTGCTGCTGCAATCGGGCGGCCTGATCAACAGTGCGCTGCTGGCCATGGGCGTGATCGACAAGCCGCTGGAGCTGGTGTTCAACCGCTCCGGGGTCTACATCGCCATGGTGCATATCATGCTGCCGTTTATGATCTTGCCGATCTACAGCGTGATGAAGGGCATCTCGCCCACCTATATGCGTGCGGCTATCTCCCTGGGCTGCCATCCGTTCGCCAGCTTCTGGCGGGTGTACTTCCCGCAAACCCTGGCCGGTGTCGGTGCCGGTTGCCTGCTGGTGTTTATCCTCGCCATTGGCTACTACATCACCCCGGCGCTGCTGGGCAGCCCGACCGACCAGATGGTCAGCTACTTTGTCGCCTTCTACACCAACACCAGTATCAACTGGGGCATGGCCACGGCCCTGGGCGGCCTGCTGCTGTTCGCCACCCTGGCCCTCTACGTGGTTTACAGCTGGCTGGTGGGCGCAAGCCGCCTGCGCCTGAGCTGATTAGGAGAACATTCGATGCAAAGCCCTTATATGTCTCCGGTTGAACGCGTGTGGTACTACGCCCTGCGCGGCCTGTGTGCGCTGGTGCTGCTGTTTCTGATTCTGCCGGTGCTGGTGATCGTGCCGTTGTCGTTTAACTCCGGCAGCTTCCTGGTGTATCCGCTGCAAGGTTTCTCGTTGCACTGGTACCAGGACTTCTTCGCCTCGGCCGATTGGATGCGTTCGCTGAAAAACAGCATGATCGTCGCCCCGGCGGCCACCGTGCTGGCCATGGTGTTTGGCACCCTGGCGGCCATCGGCCTGACCCGCGGTGAGTTCCGTGGCAAGGCGCTGGTGATGAGCCTGGTGATTTCGCCCATGGTGGTGCCGGTGGTGATCGTCGGTGTGGCCAGCTACCTGTTCTTTGCGCCGCTGGGGCTGGGCAACAGCTACCTGTCGTTGATCGTGGTGCATGCGGTGCTGGGCGTGCCGTTTGTGATCATCACCGTGTCGGCCACCCTGCAAGGCTTCAACTACAACCTGGTGCGTGCGGCTGCCAGCCTTGGCGCCTCGCCGCTGACCGCGTTTCGCCGGGTGACCTTGCCGTTGATTGCGCCGGGGGTGATTTCCGGCGCGCTGTTTGCTTTCGCCACCTCCTTCGATGAAGTGGTAGTGACCCTGTTCCTCGCCGGGCCGGGCCAGGCGACCTTGCCGCGGCAGATGTTCAGCGGTATTCGCGAAAACCTCAGCCCTACCATCGCGGCGGCGGCCACCTTGCTGATCGGTTTCTCCATCGTCTTGCTGCTGACCCTGGAGTGGCTGCGTGGGCGGAGTGAGAAGATGCGTACCGCCTCGGCTGAGTAAGCGATTGCCAGTAGATCGCTTGGTGCGCGGAGCGCACCCTACGGAATCGGCGACGGTCTCGTAGGGTGTGCTCCGCGCAGCGAAACGCTGCACCTCGACCAAAGCAGCAGTCCATCCCCTGACACATGACAGGCGTTTTGCGGAATTCCTCGGGTACAATGCGCGACGAATTTTTGTCCGAGGTGCGCCATGCAGCCTTTCGCTATTGCCCCATCCATTCTTTCCGCCGACTTCGCCCGCCTGGGTGAGGAAGTGGATAACGTCCTGGCCGCTGGCGCCGACATCGTGCACTTCGATGTGATGGACAACCACTACGTGCCCAACCTCACCATCGGCCCGATGGTCTGCTCGGCACTGCGCAAATACGGTGTGACCGCCCCTATCGACGTGCACCTGATGGTGTCGCCGGTGGATCGCATCATTGGCGACTTTATCGACGCCGGCGCCACCTATATCACCTTCCACCCCGAAGCCAGCCAGCATATCGATCGCTCCCTGCAGTTGATCAAGGCTGGTGGCTGCAAGGCCGGCCTGGTGTTCAACCCGGCCACCTCGCTGGAAAGCCTGAAGTACGTGATGGACAAGGTCGACATGATCTTGCTGATGAGCGTGAACCCGGGCTTTGGTGGGCAGAAATTTATCCCCGCCACCCTCGACAAGCTGCGCGAAGCCCGCGCCCTGATCGATGCCTCGGGCCGTGATATCCGCCTGGAAATCGACGGCGGCGTGAATGTGCAGAACATTCGCGAAATCGCCGCTGCCGGTGCCGACACCTTTGTCGCCGGCTCGGCCATCTTCAATACCCCGGACTACGCAGCCGTTATCGCCCAGATGCGCGCTGAACTGGCGCTCGCCCGCCCATGAGCGGCTTTGCGCAGGTGCTCGCCGGGCGCATGCCGCGCCTGGTGATGTTCGACCTGGACGGCACGCTGATCGACTCGGTGCCGGACCTGGCGGCCGCCGTCGACCAGATGCTGGTGCAACTGCAACGCCCGGCAGCGGGTATCGAGCAGGTGCGTAACTGGGTCGGCAACGGTGCGCGGGTGCTGGTGCGCCGCGCCCTGGCCGGCGATATGGATCACGCGGCCGTCAACGAAGCAGACACCGAACAGGCGCTGGCGCTGTTTAGTGAGTTCTACGCCGACAGCCATGGCCTCAGCACCCTGTACCCGGGCGTGCGCGAAACCCTGAAGTGGCTGAAAGGCCAGGGCATCGAAATGGCGCTGATCACCAACAAGCCGGAGCGCTTTGTTGGTCCGCTGCTGGATGAAATGCGTATTGGCCGTTACTTCCGCTGGATTATCGGCGGCGATACCTTGCCGCAGCAGAAGCCCGATCCCACCGCGCTGAACTTTGTCATGCAGATGGCGGAAGTGTCGGCGGCTGAAGCGGTGTTTGTCGGTGATTCGCGCAGCGATGTATTGGCGGCCAAAGCCGCCGGCGTGCCGTGCGTGGCCATGAGTTATGGCTACAACCATGGCCGCCCGATTGCCGAAGAAGATCCGGCCCTGGTTATCGGCGATCTGCGCGAACTGCTGCCCGATTGCGCCGCGAACGCCGCTGAGATACTGTTGCCCGACGCTGTCAAATCCCCCCGCCAAAGAGATGCCATCGTGGTGGTCACCCGCAAACACTGGTTCGTCAAATCCGGTATGAAAATCCTCAAGGCCTTGGCCCGTTGGCGTTGGCGCGCCTGATTCGAGCCTGGCCGGTTCGCCGGTGTGTTTGCCATTACGACCCTAAACCTGAGCAATACGGTTGCGAGCGATAAAGCGAGGGCACGCAGTTGCAAGACTGCCGATAGCCCTAACGCGCGTTCGTAACCGCAGTCAGGTTTTTACCCTCAAGCCATGAGGCTGTTTACATGATCCGCGAAGAATTCCTGCGCCTGGCCGCTGACGGCTATAACCGCATCCCGCTTGCCTGCGAAACCCTGGCCGACTTCGACACGCCGCTGTCGATCTACCTGAAGCTGGCCGACCAACCCAATTCCTATCTGCTCGAGTCCGTACAGGGCGGCGAGAAGTGGGGGCGTTACTCGATCATTGGCCTGCCATGCCGCACCGTGCTGCGGGTGCATGGCCATCACGTCAGCGTGACCCACGACGGCGTCGAGATCGAAAGCCTGGACTGCGAAGACCCACTGGCTTTTGTCGAAACCTTCAAGGCCCGCTACAACGTGCCGACCGTGGCCGGCCTGCCGCGCTTCAACGGCGGCCTGGTGGGTTACTTCGGTTACGACTGTGTGCGTTATGTGGAAAAACGCCTGGGTACTTGCCCGAACCCGGACCCCATTGGTGTGCCGGATATCCTGCTGATGGTGTCCGACGCCGTGGTGGTGTTCGATAACCTGGCCGGCAAGATGCACGCCATCGTACTGGCCG